>JAPPMM010000019.1 GCA_028819075.1 Gammaproteobacteria bacterium | reverse complement strand
CATAAGATCAACGACCACAACAAGATATAAATCCATCAACACCCGCCGGTCAGGCCGTTTCCCGCATCCCCGGGTCTCCCGCGGCGGCTGCCTGCACGCCTCGGTCTCGTTCGGCGGTTGTTCGCACCCATCACTCTCATCCTGGTCCTGGGGGCGGCGGCATGCGCCAATGACGCGCCCGTCTACGATGTGGTGCTCTCCGGAGGCCGGGTCATGGACCCCGAATCGGGGACGGACGCGACGCTCAACGTCGGCATCACGGGCGACCGCATCGAGGCGGTCTCGGAGGAGACGTTGACCGGCACCCGGGTAATCGACGCCTCGGGCCTGGTGGTTGCCCCCGGCTTCGTCGACCTGCACCAGCACGGCCAGACCGACGAGACCTACCGCTTCATGGCTCACGACGGGGTGACCACGGGACTGGAACTCGAGGTCGGCACCGGCGACGTCGTCGCGTTCTACGCCGATCGCGAGGGCGGCCAGCCCGTGAACTACGGCGCCAGCATCGGCCACATCCCGGTGCGCATGCGCGTGATGGGCGACACGGGCGACTTCCTGCCCGCGGACGCCGGCAAGGACGACCTTGCCACGCCCGAGCAGATCGACGAGATCGCGCGCCGCATCCGCGAGGGACTGGACCAGGGCGCGCCGGCGGTGGGATTCGGCTTCCCGTACACGCCGGCTGCCACCGACGGGGAACTCCTCGCCGCGATGTCCGTCGCGGGCGAGGTGGGGGCGTCCGCGCACGTGCACACCTACGGATGGCCCGACGGCGCCCAGTACGTCATCGACCTGGCCGAGCAGGCCGGAGCGCCGCTCCATATCGTGCACGCCAACTCCACCGGCGGCGCCGCCACCGCGGAGTTCCTGGCTGTGGTGCAGGAGGCCGTCGACGCCGGGCGAGACGTCACCACCGAGGCCTATCCCTACGGGGCCAGCCAGAGCCGCATCGAGTCGGCCCTCTACGACAACTGGGAGGAATGGGAGGACGAGCGCTTCGGCGTCTTCCAGTGGGGCGCAACCGGCGAGCGCCTGACCCGCGAGAGCTTCGGCCGCTACCGGGAGCAGGGGGGCAGCGTGATCAGCCACGTGCGCACCGAGGAGATGACGCTCACCGCGGTGGCCAGCCCCCTCACCATGGTGGCGAGCGACGGGGGCGCGCAGGTGAGCCATCCGCGCTCGACCGGCTCGTTCTCCAAGGTGCTCGGCAAGTACGTGCGCGAGGACGGCGTCCTGACCCTTATGGAAGCGCTCCGCAAGATGACCATCGAGCCGGCGCGCCGACTGGAAGCGTACGTGCCCATGATGGCGAACAAGGGGCGCATCCGGGTGGGGGCCGACGCCGACGTCACCGTTTTCGACCCCGAGACGATCATCGACCGCGGGGACTACACCAACGCGGCGGTGCCCTCCGGCGGCATCGAGTACGTGTTCGTGAACGGCGTACTCACCATCGAGGGTGGCGAGTACCTGGGCACGCGGGCGGGGAGGCCGGTGCGGCGGTAGGCTCGTCTGAACCCAGGTATCGGATCACCTAGAAGAATCTGCCGCCCCGGTTCGACCCCATTCGCGGGTTCACCACGTTGTTGAAGACGGAACCGAACGTGAAGCTGAAGCCGAGTTCCAGTTCGTACTCGAAATCGGTTCCCAGCTGGCGACGCTCCAGGAGGATTTCCTCGTCGGGAATACCCTCCCGGCTCAGGTAGATCTGGTCCTTTACCCGGGCCACGCTTCCCTCCAGGTCCAGGTTCAGACCTCGGACGATGCGGTACTCGATGCGCGCGTACAGATCGATGCGGTGCAGCGAAGGGTCGTGGAGGAACATGGAAGCCTCGAGCCCGCTGTTGATGTCTCCCCAGGGCTGCTGGAATTCGGCCGAAACCTCCATGCGCTGCTCCGCGTGGCTCTCCTTCGTCTTGTCGAAGAGGGTCACCTCCTCGTAGTCGAAGGACGCCAATCCCAGCGAGTACAGGAACGTGATCTGTCTCCGGGTCGACTCGGCGTAGGGGAAGATGCTGTATTGCAGCGCGGGAGCCGCGCGAATCGCCAGGTCCTGGTTGACCCTGGTCGACGTGAGAGCCGACGCGCGCACGCCGGCGGACCAGTGCGGCCCGAGGCTCCACACGACGAGGCCTTCGTGGTTGATGTTGCGCGAGGTGCTCACAAGCACCTCTTCGTCGTTCAGCTCGAACCTTTCCTCCTCGTATTCGGCGTACGAACTGATGTCGATCTTGAGGTCCTCGGTCGTGCGGCTGGCCCAGAGCGACCCGTCGAACGCCTGCGAACTCTCGCGGCTCTCGCCCTCGAGCTCCGCGCCGGCCCGAATGCTGAACACCCACAGGTTCCACGGATCCGTCTCGGCGGAGGCCTGCTGCTGCACCTGCTCGGGCGCCTCGTAGCGGATGTCGAGCAGGGGGCCGGCGGAAGTGGACGCCGCATACCGGACGAGGCCGATCGTGAATATCTGCGTCAGACCGGCTCTCTCCTCTTCGTCCGAGTCACTCTCCTGCGAGACGAAATAGAGCGTGTCCTGCTGTCCGGCCCGCTCCTCGAGCCCCATGAAGTACATCTCGTAGGCTTCCCCGCCGGCCGCGGTCTCCTGCGAAGTAACCAGGACATGCAGATCCGCATCGGTCCGGTCCCGCACGTAGTTCACGAACGAGACCTCGCGGCGAAAGTGATCGAAGTCGCACATCCGTCGCTCGCAATCCAGAAAGACCCGCAGGAGCGAATCATCCTGACCCGCGTCGGGCATCTCCTCCTGCGCGCTTCCCCGCGAGGGAATCAGCGATGCGGCAGCCACAGCCAGCAACAGCCCCGCGGTGAAGAGCCACCGAGAGCCGTGTCGTGGTCGGCCCGGCCACGAGGGGCACCTCCCCATCCCGTCGAATTGTCTTCGAGCGTCCACCCTCCACCTCCCCGCCCGTGCCATCCCTCGCGCCCGGACCCTGTGGTTGTCAGATGCGCACGGGTCTCCGGCGCCTGCCTCTGCCGCCATCGGGGCGACCGGCCTCGGCATCGGTGAGATCGAGCCCGATGTCGAAGGCTGCGGCGTATCCGGCGCCCGTCTCGCTCACCTGGACCATCAGGCTCTCACCGTCGTCGCGGAAGATGCCGTCGTCCGCGTTGGTCGTCTGGCGCCGCCCCCGCGCCGCATAGGGCGCTCGGGCATGCACCTGGTCGATGAGTGCCTCGTCGAAGTAGAGCTGCGACGTGAACTCGTACGGCCGCCCGGCCACGTCGGTGCGCACCTTGAAGTGCACGTGGACCGCCCGGCCGCGGTACCAGCCCGGAAAGATCGTGGTGAACCGCGCCACGCCGTTTTCGTCCGTGCGCTGGAAACCTCGCAGGAACTGCCGTTCCCTCGCTCCGGGAGGAGCATCGTCGTCCTCGACGCCCCAGTACACGCCCTCGGCGTCGCACTGCCAGACGTCGACCATCGCACCGGCCAGCACCGAGCAGGCGCCAGCCGAGATCTGCGACACGTTGAACCTGAGCGTTAGCGGTGCGCCCTCGCTCACCCCGCCGGTCGCGGGATCGGACCGGATGTCGGCGCGCTCGAGCTGAGTGTCGACGAAGAACGGCCCCTCGGTCTGTTCCGGACGCACCACACAGGCCGGGAGAGTGCCGGCGATCTGGTGCCCCTGCGCAATGGAGCCCACGTCCGTGCCCGCCCGAAGCGCCCACCGGCCGACGGCCAGCGCCCCACCGCCCACACCGAGGGCGGCCAGCGCCTCGCGCCGCGTCAGTATCCGTCCCACCGAATCGTCGTCGTGCTTCATGCTGTACCTCCAGGCTTGTAAGTTGTCAGTCAAATGTCAGTAGATGTCAGAGAGATGTCAGTAGGACTCCGCGAACTTCGCAGCCGGTATCCGGATCGATGAACCGTCAGGATGTGACGGGGCGCCCCCGGATCCTGCTCAAGCTTTCGGCGAAGCTCCGCGATGTGCGTGTCGACGGTTCGGCTCAGGATGGCGGCCCGGTGACCCCAGACCTCCTTCATGAGCGCGACCCGGGTCGCCACCGCGCCGCGGCGGCGCACCAGCGCCACCAGCAGGTCGAACTCCTTGGGCGTGAGCCGCACCTCCCGGCCGTCACGCAGGACCGAACGGTGTTCGAGACGGATCTCGACGTCGCCGAAGGTCTCCACCGCCTTCGGCTGTCCGTCCTGCCCCGCTCTTCGCAGGATCGCGGAGACCCGTGCGAGGAGCTCCAGCACTCCGAAGGGCTTGGTGACGTAGTCGTCCGCTCCCAGGCGAAACCCCATCACCTTGTCCGCCTCCTCGCCCCTGGCGGTCAGGATCAGCACGGGGACTTCGATGCCCTTGTCGCGGAGGGACTTGAGCACCTGGTAGCCGTTCATTCCGGGCAGCATGAGGTCCAGGATGACGAGGTCGGGTTCCCCTGAAACCACTGCCTCCAGGCCCTGCGCGCCGTCCTCCGCCACCTCGACCGCATGACCGTCGATCTCTAGGTTGTTCCGAAGACCGTAGGCCAGCCGGGCGTTGTCCTCCACGATCAGGATCCGGGCCACGTCACGCCTCCCGCGGCGCGCCGGCCAGCGGCAACTCGATGATGAACCGGGCACCGGACCCCGGGCCTCTGTCGCCTGTCTCGACGCGCACCCGTCCTCCCTGGGCCTCGATCACCCTCCGAACCACCGCCAGGCCGATCCCGGAGCCCGCGGCCGCCGAGGCGCGGTCACGGTCGAGGCGCACGTAGGCGTCCCACACCCGGCCGCGCTGCCCCGGGGGTACGCCCGGCCCCTCGTCTTCCACCCAGATCGTCGCGAAGCCATTCTGCTCCCCGGGCGTACCCCGCACGCCGATCTCGATCGTCTGGTCCGCGGGTCCGTACTTGACCGCGTTGTCGAGCACGTTGAGCACGGCCTGGCGTGTCGCTTCGACGTCCATCGTGCAGGCGATGCCGGTTTCGATGCGTCGCTCGATGCCGGCGTCCGCGGCCCGCGCGAGCGGCTCGAAGCTCTCGGCCACGCTCTCCACGAGAGCGCCCACGTCCTCGGCGACGAGGTTCAGGTTGAGCGCGTCCCGCTCGCCCCGCGAAAAGAGCAGCACGTTCTCGACCTGGTGGGTCAGCCGGTTCGACTCGTCGACGATGATCTCGGTCGCCCGCGACCGCTCCGCCTCGTTCCTCACCCGTCCCAGCATCAGGGTCTCTCCGAACATCCTGATCTGCGTCAGGGGGGTGCGAAGCTGATGCGAGACGCTGGATACGAAGTCCTCGCGCAGATCGGCCAGTTCCGCCTCGCGGCGGAGTTGCCACACCGCCGTGAACAGAAGACCGGCAGTCAGCAGGAAGAGCGCGACGATGTAGGGCATGCGCGACCCCGGGACGCCACCGCTCACCATCCGATCGACGGCCTCGGGCCGCACGCCGAGTTCCAGCACCATCCCGCCGAGACTCTCGTCGAGGTCGTACTCTACCGAGGTTCCCGAAGTCGCATCGGCGGACGATTCGTAGATGATGTCGCCGTAAGGATCGCGGACGCGTGCCACGAAGATGTCCCCGTTGGCCCGCCCGCCCGTGAAGGTCTCCGGCAGCAGGGGCTCCTCCGTGAACGCGCGCCCAAACGCGGGCGCGAACGCCTCCCGCGACAGGACCATTCCCTCCAGCGCGTATCGCCCCCGGCCCTCATACGTGAGCTTGTGAACGAGCGCGCTGTGTCCCTCCGGGGTGAACAGCGTCCGCACCTCGAAATCATCCGGGTTTCGCCGGCTGTGCTCCCGCGCCGCGCCCACGGCCCAGGCCGCCTGGGCGGAATCCGCCTCTCCCGCGGCCGAGAGCTCGCCCTCTTCGGGGTCGAGACGGAAGAAGAGCGATGCCTGATCCAGCGCGTCCCATCGCTGACTTCTCGCCGCCTCGCGCAGACGGTCCGGAGTGAGCGGACGGTCGCCACGGCGCCCCGCGCTCCACGCGATGACCTCGATGCCCTCCTCGAGCAGTTCGAAGGTCACCTCGCCACGCGCCTCGAGAGCGAAGTTGGAGGCGGCGAACAGGGCCTGGTCCCGAACGATCTCCTCGGCCAGTTGCACGCTTGAGCGACTGGCGTCCCAGGCCTCATAGCCGAGAACGGCGGTCAGGAGCCCCGTGAGGCCGAGGAGAATGAGCGTGACCGTCCAGCGCGGACGGGTCGTCGTGCGATGCCTTGCCATACCCTTGAAGGTATCGGGCGGGCGGCTCCGCTCAACGACCCGGGTGCAAGGGAATTGTCAGGACTGCAGTCGGCCGATCAGTCCACCCAGGTCGTCAGGTCGCGGGCCGGCACGCGGGGCTTCGGGTCCGGCACGGCCGCCGGTTCGCCCAGGTTGACGATGGCCACGATGCGCTCCCCGTCGGGGACGCCGACCGCCGCCCGGGAGCGGGGATCGTCCATGACCGCGCCGGTCTTGATGTGCGTGCCCAGCCCCGCCGCCTCGGCGGCCAGCGCCAGGTTCTGGATGCCCATCCAGGTCGCGGCGTAGTCTTCTTCCCGGATCTCCGGGTTGTCGTGCACCACCACTGCCACCGCGATCATGGCGGGCAGCGCCTCGTGGCGGGCGGCCACGCTTTCGACGACCTCCCGGGCCGCGTCCGGGTCGGCGACCCGCTTGGCCTTGCGCGCCCCCAGCGCCGCCCCGTAGGCGCGCCGGGCGGCCGGACCCAGCACGTAGAAGCGCCACGGCTGGGTCATCCGATGGTTGGGCGCCTGCGCGACCAACTCGAGAAGCCCTTCGACTTCCGCGCAGGTGGGTTCGCGCCCGGTGAACTGTTTTATGGAGCGGCGCCGGGAGATCAGCTCCGCAAGGAAGGTCGGGTCGGACATGTCGGCGTCGGGTTGGGGGACGGGAAAGTGCCTGCGGGACGGACCCGGCGAATGTAACGGGATCGCCGGTGCTACATCTCCGGCAGGCGATACCGCGCGATGTACACCAGGTCGACCTCGTCCCTGAAGGTCGCGTAGACGACGCCGTCGCCGAACCCCATGACGGTATGCCCTTCGGCGATCTCCACGGTGCCGGCGTGCTCGGCGTCGGGCGTGAAGATGTCGTACAGGAACGGCGCGCCGACGGGCTGGTGGCGGCGCAGCCACGCACGGCCCTCCGGGTCGATCAGGATGCTCCCCGTGAAGGCCGGCAGCGTCTCCGGCCATTCGTAGTCGTCAACGTCGTCGCTCGCCCCCGCCAGGGTCATGGTACGGGCAGCGGCACCCGCCATCGAGGAGGCTCCGCCCCCGCCACCCGTCGCGAAGGTAGCCATCTGGACGGACCGGGTATTCTGCTGCCGGACCCACGCTTCCTTTTCCGCCTGGCCCGCCGGGACCGCTTCCCATGCCACGGGTGCCCCGCTACGGACGGATCCGTCGGAGGAGATCCATTCCAGGCGATAGTCAGCTGCCCGGGCGATGGCCACGCTGCCGTCGGGCGCGACGCCCCAACTGTCGGAAGGCGAATAGGGCGTTTGCTGCATCGTGACCATCCGATTGCCCTGGCTGCTTCTCATCTCCATTCGGGAGGTGGACTCGGGGGGCGCGAGCCTGGCCACCGTGTCAGGCGTCAGGTCATCGAGCGTCGCCCGCACTACGGGGACGGAATCGGTACCGGATCCGTCTCCCGAACCCCGACCGGCGAGGTTCATCGAGAAGCCATTGGTGGTGTATATGCGTCCAGAGTCATCGATCACCTGGGGGTTCAGCAACAGGATTCCGCCGTCGGGGTCGACCTCGAACATCGGCCGGGTCGCTCCGAAGGAGAGATCGGGCGTCAGTACGGTGAGGCGGTTGTTGCTCACGTCCAGCAGCAGCGTCGAATCCCCGGGAAGGGGCCAGATGCCGCTCGGCGCCTGATACTCGCCCGGACCCTCTCCCCGGCTTCCCACCACCGTCCGGGTTCCGAGCTCCGGGTCCAGGAGCACCAGTTCCCCGCTTGTTCGGTCGGCGACCAGGAGGCTGCCGTCGCGGCGCACGCGGATGTCGTCCACGGACCCGAAGTCGCCGGAAACCGCCTCGGGCTCGCCGAGTTCGTACCTGGTGACCGCGCCGGCCGGAGCCGCAGCGTCATCCTGTGCGCACCCGAACAACCCGAGGGCCATGATGAAGGCGAGGGGCGTGAAGCGGTGACTGCGGGCGGTTCGGTTTCTCATCGCGCTTTCCGTTCTTCGTGGGTGGCGGACTCGGGCCGGTCGGAGCGGCACGTCGCCCTTTGACGGCACGGCCCTGCGTCAGGGTTGCCTCGTCACGAGGACAGGCGGCGAATGGTGCCCGTCTTCTCGATCACCACCCGGTAACCCCCGTAGCTGCCGGGGATGCGGGCCTTCTCTCCGCCTGGGCCGCTTGCGAGATACACCTTGATACAGGGCTTGCCGGCGGCCACCCCGATCGCGGTGCCCACCACGCCGGGGCGTCCCATGACCTTTCTCGAGAGTCGCCGGTGCGCGTCCTCAATGCTCGCCGCCATGTCGTCCTACCCCGGGTCGACGGTCACGCCGAAGCGGTCGAGAACAACATCGATGGGGTTGGCGATGGTGGTGTTCGGGCTGCCGGCGAAGAGCAGCCCGACCGGCCGGCGGTCCTTGCGCCCCCGCCCCTCGGTCACGATGAGGGAGCCCGAGTCGCCACCGGCGCTGAAACCCTGGCCGGTTATGACGATCTGGTCGACGAAGCGCGCCCTGCCCGTGCGGTAGTTGACGTCGAGAATGGCGTTGATGCCGGTCACCTTGCCGCGCGTGTGCCCAGTGGTGCGGCCGTACTTCTGCACCGCGAGCATGAGCGAGGCCTCCTCCGTGCCGGTCCGGGGAGCGCCGTACCCGTTGGAGGGCGTGGCCGTGCTCAGTTGGTCGGGCGACGTTTCGGCGATGGCGCCGTCGACCTGGTTTTCCGGGCAGGCCAGGGCGCGGCAGAAGCCGATCTCCTCGAAGTCGGCCAGCGTGCCGAAGGCGTGCTCCGGGTCGCTCCCACCGTCGGCGACGCCCGGCTGGATCACGTTGTCGCCCACGTTGGCCTCGTTGCGGTTGGCGAAGACGTGGTTGTTGGACAGGGCGTACGTCCGGCGCCCGTCCGTGACGCGCGCCCCGATGGTGCCGGCGGTGACCCCCGTCCGCCCGGTGGACACGCCGATGGGCACCGGGCGTGGGAACGGGCCCCTGGGATCGATGGGGCCGGAGGCTGCGGCCGGCAGCGGCAGATCGCCGAGGGCGGTGATGCGCCCGGTCACCTCGCGCACCAGCGGGTAGCCCGCGAAGCTGGCGGGAAGTCCGTCCACGGCAGCGTACTCCAGGTAGACCATCACCACCGGACGGTCGCCGGCGCCGAGTCCGACCGCGGTTCCCACCACGCCCGGAATGCCCAGCAGGTCCGGGCTGATCTCCTCCTGTGCCGCGAAGGCGGCCGCCAGCGCCTCCTGCGACAAACCGTCCCGGCCGAAGCCGGGCAAGGGAAGGCGAGGACCGCCTGCGGGCGTGAGCCAGAGCGCCTCCACCACCAGCAGGAGCAGGAGCCGCCCCAGCGACGGCAGGATCGAGCGCCGACTGGCCCCCGCAGCAGGCCACCGACCCGCCCGTATCATCGCCCGACTCCGAACCTGCGGTCGCTCATCGACCCTGCTCTCCTGGCGGCACCGCTGCCTGCGCGCCGAACCCTGTACTTGCCGGAACCTGTACCATACTTATTCGAACCCGTCCCGGCGCGAAACGGATCCCCCGCTCGCGCGTAAGGCGCAGAGCCCAGGGGGGCCGGGATGCCTGTCAAAGGAGTGTCGTGATGTTTGAACTGATCGGATTGGGGATCGCGGCTGCCGTCGGGATCTACGCGCACATGAAGTCGCGGAGTTTCGTCCGGCGGCGCCTGCGCTACACGTCGTGGGTCGAGAAACGCTGGCTGGGCGTCATTACCGGTGCTCTGACCGCCGTTGCCGTATCCTGGCTGCCCATCGTGGGCATCGGAGCCGGACTGCTGGTGGGTGCCGGAGTCGGCTCCGGGGTCTCGATGGGCGCCAGCGACGTCCGCAACCGCCGCCTGATCGACGAGTAGGCCCACCGGCGGCGCTTCTCCCGCGGCCCTTCCTGCATTCTTCCGCCCGGATCACTGGGCCGGGTCCGACGATCCGGCCCGCGGTCACCCCTCCGGCGCGAATCGCGCCATCACGGGCAGATGGTCGCTGGTGGTGTCCAGGTAGGCGTCGATGAACTCGTCCACCTGGTACACCATGGCCGATCCCTCCTCGTACCACGCCATCGCTTCGTCCGACGCCAGGATGTGATCGATCACCTCGGTGTAGCGCGGCATCGACCGCGCCCGCGCGGCGCTCAGGCTGGCGGTGGGGAACACCCACTCCGGGGCCGCGTCCACGAATACGCGATAGGGCGTATCGCGCCCGCGCGTGATCGACTCGTCCACGTCGTCGTTCCAGTCCCCGGGTACGAGCACCGCGCGGTCCGGCCATGTGGCGTCGAGGTACTCCCTCAGGCCTTCGCCCGCCGCCATGCGCCGCTCCCATGAGGTCTCGTCGGCGATGGCCTTGGCGTGCAGTACGATCAGGACGACATCCCGGCTCGCGCCCCCCAGCGTCACGCGAAGCTGCACCTCCAGCGGCGGGCGGCCCGCGAACTCGTAGTCCAGATCGGTCAGGATGACGCGGGCGCCGGCGACCTCCGCGACCGACGGCTTGTAGATGAGGCCGACCTTGAGTTCCCCGCGGCTGTAGGCGCCGGATCCGCCGGATACCGACGCGTCGTCGGCGAGGAATCCCCGGTACCCGGGCAGCCGATCCAGCAGCGCGGCGAAGGCATCCGCGTCGGTCACCTCCTGCACCCCCCACAGGTCGGCGTCGGTTCCCAGAATCACGTCGCGGACGCGCGCCATCTGCAAGGGCTCGTCATCGGGTCCCTGGTTCGCGGCTCCGAAGTAGAGGAGGTTCCAGGTGGCGACGTCGAGCGTCGCGGATGTTCCCTGGGCAGGAATCTGGATCGCCGGTGGATCCGGCGGAGGCTGTGGCTCGACGGGATCGGGCTCGACCGGTGGCGGAGACGGCGCGACGGCGTCCCCGCCGCACGCGATCAGGGCCGGAATCAGCGCGGGCAGGAAGAAGAATGCGGGCGCGACGGATGCGGCGATGTAACGGCGCGGCGCAGAGACCGGGCTGCTTTCTGGGAAGAACATGACGTGTCTGTGGCGAAAACGTCTCTCGACGCCGTGAAGGCGTCAGCCGAAGCGGCTTGGCGAGCCGTACCGGGGCATCGCATCAGGATACAATCTTACACGCGGCCTCGCCGGTCCGCTGGCAGAGTGTCATGCCGGCCCATAGAATTCCGCGTCGATGATGTGGGGAAGGAATTCAGGAATAGAGCGAAATCCGGGGAGGGCCAGTCTGCGATGAGTCGTCGATTTCCAACGCTCGCGTCCGCGACGGTCGCCGCTGCGTTCTGGCTCATCGCCGCGCCGGCGTCGGCCCAACTGGAGCTCCACTACCAGCGCGGCAGCATCCTGAACCCCTTCTCCGCCGCCAGCGAGCCGACCCACATCTTCACGCTGCAACACGCCGGAGGATGGCGCGCGGGAGGCTCCTTCTTCTTCCTGGACTATTCCACCGACGGCGTCGCGGACGGCTTCAACGACCGGGATCTGTATGGCGAATGGTATCCGACGCTGAGCCTGGGTTCACTGGCGGAGGGAGGCGTCGGTTTCGGGCCGGTGAACGATGTCCGGCTGGTCGCGGGCGTCAACCTCGGCATCCAGTCAAAGGTCGTGAAGTACGTGCCCGGCGTGGAACTGGGCTGGAACATCCCCGGATTCATCTTCGTGAACACGATTCTCGGGGGCTTCATCGACGCCAGCAGCGGGCTTGACGGCGGCGGCGCGCCGAGCACGGGAGACAGCTTCAACTTCGACGTGAGCTGGCTCTCCGTCTTCCAGCTGGGCAGTCAGTCGTTCTCGTTCACCGGGCACGCCGAGTACATGGGCGCCGTTACAAACGAGGTTGGGGACGAATACCCGGCCAGCATCCTCGCCCAACCCCAGTTCAGATGGGATGTGGGACAGGCGCTGACCCGGGCCGCGAACGTCCTCCACGTGGGCGTGGAATACCAGCTCTGGACCAACAAGCTGGGAACGACCCGCGACGAGAGTGTGGTGCAGCTACTCGTGGTCTGGCAGTTGGATTGAGCGGACTACTGGTCGTCTACCACGCGAACGCCGACCAGGCGACATCCCAGTCTGCAGCCCGGGCGCAACGCAAAGCTCGCGAGGATTGACGCGGCCGCGAGGCCGATCATAGGCCCGGTCATCGGCTGAAGGACCGTCTTGAGCACGCCCCACACCGCCAGGAAGATGACCAGGCCGAGAGCCACTCCCAGGAGCTGGCGCGCGTTGTCGGGGCCTTCGAAGCGGATGGGGGCGCCGCCGTAGTAGAGGGCGGCCAGGGTGGGGTAGAGAGCGAACGGAATGATCCATTCGATGCTTGTCACTTTTCGTAGCCTCCGGTAAGGATCGCGCGGGTTGGCGCAAGGCTCTTGGCGAAGTTCGTCAGGAAGGTAACGAAACCGGGAACCTGGGGCGACGGGCGCGGTGGGCCGGGATGACGCTCAACGATCGGGGCGCCCGCCCCGGGGTGCTGTGTGGAGGGCGAGACCTTCAGCGGATCTGCTCCGGCAATCGCCTGACCGTGATCACCGGGACATCAAACTCGTCCGTGTCGACGAAGACGGCGAGACCATCGGGGCCGAAGGCGTCCGGCATTTCGAGCCGCCCGACAGGGAAGGTGCCCACGTAGCAGCCGTCCTGCGCAAGCACGTCGATCGGGCCCGATTCACTCGTGCCCGGCTCCGTGCTGCGCTGCACCCACAGGCTCCCCTCCCAAGTGGCGTGCACCGCGGCGACCACCGGGACTTCGGGGTAGAACCGCATGTTCTCGAGCGCCGCCCGCCGAGTTGCTCCGAAACGGTTGAACATCTCCCGGATCTCAGGGGGCAGTTCCCCCCCTCCCCCTAGTTGCGTGACTTGCCGGTTCGCCTCCCGTTCAAGCTGGCGTTCGCGCTCCGTGCGCCTCATGCGCTCCGTCACGGGCAGCGGCCGTATCGCTCGACGCAGGATGTGCGAGACCCGGCCGGATGAGTCGGTGACCTTGATCGCATAGGCCGACGAGTCCGAGAACGCGACTCCGCCCGATGGAAGCGGGTCGAACAGAAGCTCCGGTTCAAACCCCCACTCGTCGCCCATCATGTCGAGCACGTCCTCGAAGTCTGCGCCAGCCGGGAGTTCGGTCGGCGCTCGTGGAGCCCAGGCCTCCACGAGGACGCGGTCCTCAACTTCCGCCGAAGACATGTCGATGCGGAGGATCGAGCGCTCGTCCCGGGCCACCACCGTCCGAGATCCCGTCCGCTCCGGCCGAAGGCCCGCACGGGTTCCGATTCCAATCCCGCGGCCCGCTTCCCGCACCGTGCGTTCGAACTCACCGCCCGGACCGAAGACGTGGTACCCCCTCATCATGTCGCGCACGAGGGTGCGTCCGTCGTCCCATACGATGAGTTCCATTGCCATCTGGAACTCACCGGGACCGTCACCGGGGCGCCCGAAGTCCCCTACATGGCTTCCGGCAGCGTCCACGACGACGACTCGCCGGCCGCCATCCGTTCCCGCACCGTCCAGCAGGTACAGGTTCCCGGCACCGTCGAAGCCGACGCTCCGGATGGTAAAGAACTCCTCCCATTCGGCCTCCGCCTCCGTCGATCCGATGCGGTACACCAGCTCGAAGTCCGGTGAGAGCGGCAGATCCTCCTCGGGTAGATCGACAACCTCCTGGGCGAGGAGACCGATGGCCTCCGAGCCCGGAGCGAGCCCTCCGGCGATCCACATTCCTCCGATGGCCAGCAATCGCAGATTCCGATGCACCTTCCCGCCTCCACTTGACTCAGGTTATTCCAGGACGATCTACGATAATCGTCGTAGATGCGGGTGCGCAAGGCCGCTGGCGTGGGCTGCGGAGGCGGTTCGACGGCTGGTTGGGAGGGCAAGCGAAGGCAACAATCCAGGAGAGGCGAGAGTAACGAGAGTGGCTCGCGTGCCGATCCCGCCCCGGCGCAATCGGCAGAACGCTCCCTCGGAGCAACCGAAGAGCTCTCTCCGTGAGGCGCAGCTTTGTGAACATGCTCTCTTGCGACGACATCATTGCGGCCCGCGGGCGCATCGGGGACGGCGTTGTTGAGACCGACTGCCCGCGCTCCCTCGGGCTCGACCGCTCCCGGCTGGGGCGCGTGCACTTCAAGGCCGAGTTCCGGCAGCGGACGGGTTCGTTCAAGGACCGCGGCTCGCTGAACCGACTGCTCCTGCTGGAGCCGACCCAGCGGGAGGCCGGGGTGGTCGCGGCCAGCGCGGGCAACCACGCCCAGGCGCTCGCGTACCACTCGGCGCGCCTGGGAATTCCGTGCACCATCGTGATGCCCGACGCCGCACCGCTCATCAAGGTGACCAAGACGCGCGGCTACGGGGCCCGCGTCATCCAGACCGGCGCGACCCTCACCGACGGCATGGCCCGCGTCGCGAAGCTGGCCGACGAGGAGGGCCTCACGGTGGTCCACGCCTTCGACGATCCCACGGTGATGGCGGGGCAGGGGACCATGGCGCTGGAGGTTCTGGAGCAGGTGCCAGACGTCAACACGCTGGTGGTTCCCATCGGGGGCGGCGGGATGATCTCGGGGGTCGCGACGGTGGTGAAGGAGCGCCGGCCGGGCGCCCGCGTCATCGGGGTGGAGGCGGCGGCTTCGCCGGGGGCGGTCGCATCGCTGGAGGCGGGCCAGCCCGTCCACCTGGAACGCTCGGACACCCTCGCCGACGGTATCGCGGTGAAGCGCATCGGCGACCTCACCTTCCCGCACATCCAGGCCCTCGTGGACGACGTGGTCGTGGTCGACGAGGAGGAGATCGTGCGCGCGATCTTCTTCCTCATGGAGTCGGAGAAGATGGTGGTCGAGGGAGGTGGGGCCGTGGGGGTGGCGGCGATTCTGGGCGAGAAGGTCCGCCTGGGCCCCGGCGACGTCACCGTGTGCATCCTCTCCGGGGGCAATATCGACATGAACGTGGCCTCGAAGATCATCGACCGCGGGCTGTGGGCGGACGGTCGCCTGGCGCGCCTCTCGGTGGTGGTGCAGGACCGGCCCGGCTACCTGAACGAAGTCACCGCCGTGGTCGCCATCCATGGGGCCAACGTGCTCCACATCGAACACACCCGCGCCTTCGGCGACATCTCCGTGGGCCACGTCAGCATCGAGATGGAGATCGAGACGCGCGGACGCGCTCACGTCGCCGAGATCGTCGCCGAACTGAGGGAGCTGGGACACCAGGTGGGCGAGGTGGCGTGACCCCGCTCGTTCTTCCGGCCACCTGTCGCATCCCGCGCGCGGGGACGTATCATATCGTCATCGACGAGCGAACGTCCCTCCGGCGCCATCCATCGATCTATCGCCCCCCAACGAGGTGATTCCCATGAAGTCATCACAGCGGCCCCAGCCGGTCACGTCCACCCTCCTCTCCGCCATCGCCGGCGCGATCCTGCTGCTCGGCGCGGCCGGCCTGCAGGCGCAGGACGCCTACTTCCCGCCGCCGGGCGACTGGGAGCGCAGGTCCCCGGAGTCGATGGGCATGAACCCGGAACTCCTGCAGCAGGCGGTCGATTTCGCGATCGCGAGCGAGAGCACCGCGCCGCGCGACCTGGAGGTGGCGCACGCGCTCAGCTGGAACACCGAGCCCTTCGACGAGGCCATCGGCCCGCTCAAAGTGCGGGGTCCGCAGAGCGGCATCGTCGTCAAGGACGGCTACATCGTCGCCGAATGGGGCGAGACCAGGCGCGTCGATCCGACGTTCAGCGTCGCCAAGAGCTTTCTCTCATCGACCGTGGGGCTGGCCTGGGACCGCGGACTCATCCGCGACGTCAACGACGCGGTGCACGAGTACATGCCCCCGCTGATTCTGCCGGTGGGCGACGGCGAGCCCGGCATGGAGGCGGACGGCCGCGGCGTGCCGACCCCCGTGTCGCTCTTCGACTCCGAGCACAACCAGAAGATCACCTGGGATCATCTGCTGAGGCAGACCAGCGACTGGGAGGGCACGCTCTGGGGCAAGCCCGACTGGGGCGACCGGCCGGGGCGCGACGTCGCGGCCAACCGCAACCGCCCGCGCAACGAGCCCGGCACGGCCTACAAGTACAACGACGTGCGCGTGAACCTGCTGGCGCTGGCGGCGCTCCAGGTCTGGCGCCGGCCCCTGCCTCAGGTGCTGCGCGAGCACATCATGGATCCCATCGGCGCCTCCAACACCTGGCGCTGGTACGGCTACGAGAACTCGTGGGTGAACGTCGACGGCGAGATGATGCAGTCGGTGAGCGGCGGAACCCACTGGGGCGGCGGAATGAACCTGAGCGCTGAGGACCAGGCCCGCTTCGGCTACTTCACCCTGCACAAGGGCAGCTGGGACGGCGAGCAGCTGCTCTCGGAGGAATGGCTGGACATGGCCGAGACCCCGGGTTCGGTGAACGAGATGTACGGCTTCATGAACTTCTTCCTGAACACCGGCCAGCGCTCGTATTCCAGCACGCCCGAGTCGTCGTTCAGCCACCGGGGCGCGGGGACCAACCTGGTCTACGTCGATCGCGACAACGACCTGGTGGTGGTTGCGCGCTGGATCCAGGGCGGCGCCATCGACGAGTTCCTGGGGATGGTGATCGCGTCGTCAGTCGTCGCCGAGGAGCGGCGCTGAGGAGAGAGGCGAGGAAAGAGAAGAGGCGGCCTGAAAGCGGCGAGGCTCGCGCAAGCGGTGCGTCCCGCATGACTTCTGGCTAACTTGCGCGTGCTCCGGAGGCGAGAAGCCGCCCGAGCGCGCAAGTGAAACACGCAGAACCACAAAGGATCGGGTACCCATGGACAAGGACTCCCGGAGCGGGACGGTCGAAGGCGGCCGACCGGGCGCAGAGATCGCAGCGGCGGATCACGAGGGCGGCAACCTGTCGGAAGCGGGGCCGACCCTGGAGAGAAGGGCGTTCCTCGGCAAGGCGGCCGTCGGAGCCGCGGCGGCCGGGGTGCTGGCCGCGTCGTGCGGCGGCGGGGAGCAGGAAACCGGGGGTGGCGGCGCGCCCGCGGTGATCACCAACCCGAACGTGCGCTGGCGCCTGGCGTCCAGCTATCCGCGCACCGTCGACGCCATCTTCGACACCGCCACCCGCTGCGGCGAGTCGCTCTCGGCGATGACCGACGGGCGCTTCCAGCTTCGCGTCTACGAGGCGAACGAGCTGGTGCCGGCCTTCGAGGTGATGGACGCCGTGCAGCAGGGCACCGTCCAGGTGGGCCACAGCCCGAGCTACTACTACACGGGCAAGGCGCCGGTGCTCGCCTTCGACACCTGCGTTCCCTTCGGCCTCACCTCCCGCCAGCAGCACGCCTGGCTGTACGACGCGGGCGGGCTCGAACTCATCAGCGAGATCTTTTCCGACTTCAACATCATCCCCCTGCCGGCCGGCAACACGGGCGCGCAGATGGGTGGCTGGTTCCGCCGCGAGATCAACACCCCGACGGACCTGAACGGACTCAAGATGCGCATCCCCGGGCTGGGCGCGGAGGTCATGGACCGGCTGGGCGTGACCGTCCAGAACCTCGCCGCGCAGGAGATCTATCCGGCGCTCGAGCGGGGCGCGATCGACGCCACCGAGTGGGTCGGGCCCTACGACGACGAGAAGCTCGGCTTCCAGAACGCCGCCCGCTTCTACTACTACCCCGGCTGGTGGGAGCCGGGGCCCTCGACCACCTTCCAGGTCAACCGGGACGCGTGGAACTCGATTCCCTCCACGTACCAGGAGGCCTTCCGCGTGGCGGTGCGCTCGGCCGCGCACGGCGTCGAGACCACGTACGACTCAAGGAATCCGGCCGCCCTCCGGCGTCTCGTCGAAGGCGGGGTCCAACTGCGCGCCTTCTCTCCCGAGATCATGGAAGTGTCGCGTGTGGCTTCGCAGGAGATCCTGCAGGAGCGGGCCGCCGCCGACGCCACCTACCGGCGCGTGTACGACCACTGGTCGGCGTTCCGCGCGGAGGCGTTCGAGTGGTTCGGCCGCGCGGAGTGGGCCTACGCGAACGCGGCCTTCGGGCAGTAGTTATCGGTTCACCAGCCCCGTGACCATCTCCGGGAAGGTCATGATCAGCACCAGGCCGATGAGCTGGATCACGATGAAGGGGATGACCGCCCGGTACATCTCCGATGTTCGCACTTCGGGTGGAGCCACGCCCCGCAGGTAGAAGAGGGCGAAGCCGAAGGGCGGGGTCAGGAACGAGGTCTGGATGTTCATCCCGATCATCACCCCGAACCAGACCAGATCGATGTCCAGCAGGGCGGCCGCCGGGGCGAGCAGCGGGATGATGATGAAGGCGATCTCGAAGAAGTCGAGGAAGAAGCCCAGCACGAAGATCGCCAGGTTGGCCACGATCAGCAGGCCGATGCGCCCGCCCGGGAGCGTGGTGAGCAGGTGTTCGATCCAGAGGTCGCCGTTGAGGCCGCGGAAGACCAGCGCGAAGGCGGTCGAGCCCACCAGGATGAACATCACCATGGCGGTGAGCGAGGTGGTGTACTCGCTGGCCTCGCGGAGCACCTTCCACGACAGGCGCCGGTTGACGGCCGCCAGCCCGATCGCCCCCACCGCCCCCACCGCTCCCGCTTCGGTGGGCGTGGCGATCCCGGCGAAGATGCTGCCCAGCACGAGCAGGATCAGCACCAGGGGCGGCATCAGCACGGTGAGCACCTGGCGGGCCAGCTTCCACCCCGCGGCATCGCGCACCTCGGGGGGGAGCGCGGGCGCGGACGCGGGGCTCACCTTGGCGACCAGCCCCACGTAGATCGCGTACATTCCGGCCAGCGAGAGCCCCGGGATCAGCGCGCCCAGGAAGAGGTCGCCGACGGAGATACCCAACTGGTCGGCCAGCACGATCAGCACGACGCTGGGCGGGATGATCTGCCCGAGGGTCCCCGACGCCAGGATCACCCCGGTGGAGAGCGTCTTCGAGTAGCCGTAGCGCAGCATGATGGGGAGCGAGATGAGCCCCATCGCCACCACCGACGCTCCCACCACGCCCGTCGCCGCCGCCAGCATCGCGCCCACGAACACCACCGCCAGCGCCAGCCCGCCGCGCAGCGTGCCGAAGAGCTTGCCGATGGTAGTGAGGAGGTCCTCCGCCAGGCGCGACTTCTCCAGCACCACCCCCATGAAGATGAAGAAGGGGATCGCCACCAGCACCAGGTTGGACATCACCCCGAAGATGCGCTGGGGCAGGGCGTACATCAGCCCCCACTCGAAGAGCCCCATGGAGATGCCAATGAAGGCGAAGATGAGGGAGGTGCCGCCCAGCGCGAACGCCACCGGGTATCCCAGGAAGATCATCGCGAAGACGCCGATGAACATCAGCGGCGCAAGGAGGTTCTCCATCTACGCGATTCCTCCGGTTACCCGAGGGCTGTCGGCATCGTCGTCGGATGAACCGTTTCCGGCCATCTTCAGGCCGCGCAGGACACGGAGCTTCTTGATGATCTCCGAGATGCCCTGGACGATGAGGAGCAGGAAGCAGATGAGAATGAATGTTCTGAGCGGATAACGCGGGAGGCCCCCGGGATCGGAGGAGATCTCGCGCACCGCCCAGGAGTTGCGGATCGCGGGCCAGGACAGCCAGAGCGTCACCGCCGAGAACGGGATCATGAGCACGATGGTGCCGAGGAGATCGATCCAGGTGCGGGCCCTGGCCGAGAGCCGGCTGTAGAGGATGTCGACCCGTACGTGCTCGCCCTTGCAGAGCGCCGACGCGGCGGCAAGCAGGAAGAGCAGGCTGAACAGGTACCACTGCAGCTCGAGATACAGGTTCGAGCTCAGCCTGAAGCCGAGATAGCCGCCGATGTAGCGAACGGCCGTGTTGTACGCCGTCACGAGCACCATCAGCAGGCACAGCCACGAAGTCCATCGCCCGATTCGGTTGTTGACCCGGTCGATGGCGCGGGAGAGGCGGGTCCAGCGAGTCACTTCGGAGGGATTCCAGGGGCGAGTGGGATGAGGCGGCCCGCGGGCGTGCGGTATCGCGCGCTTGAAATACGCCCTGCGCAGGGTGTTCGCAATAGCTGGCCGCGCCTTCGCGAATGGCTGGCCCGTTGTCCGTGCAGGCTCCATGTTGTGGGCTTGCGATCCGGTGCCGCCGGACGCGCGGACCTCGCCGGGCACCGTCCCGACAACCACACCCCACTGTTCCGACCCAACCCCCGGGAGCGCTTATGGGCGCCGACAAGGCACACGATGGATACCAGTCCTTTTCGTACCTCGAGCCCGGCCTCGACTACAAACCGTTCAAGCTTGCGGTTCAGGTGGGACGCGTGGAGCCGTACCTGGTGCCGCTCTCGCGGGAAGAAGAGGCGCGGGCCGAGAGGCTTGCCTCCGAGCTGGTGATGATCTCGCTGCACGAGCACGCGGGGGTCTTCCCGCGGGATGTGCGCGAGACCCCGGCGTACGTGCGCGCGGGGCGGATGGCGACCGCGTTCGAGGGCCTGGGGCACTCGTGCTGGGATGCCGTCTTCGACAACCTGCTCGACGGCATCTGCACCATCCTTTCGCACGGGGGCTGGAAGTGGAACGACGTGCTCCACGACTTCGGTATGCGGCTGTGCGACCTGGCGCACCAGGACTTCCTCATCCACTGCCTGGGGGTGGGCGACATCCTGCGGGCGCACCAGCAGGGGAAGGTCGGGTGGATCGCGTCGATGGAAGGCGCGGCCATGATCGAGAACGAACTCGACCGCATCGACCTGCTCTTCGGGTTCGGGGTGCGTGCGCTCGGGATCACCTACAGTGAGGCCAACGCGCTGGGGTCGGGGCTGAAGGAGCCCGGCGACGGGGGCCTGACGATGTTCGGGCGGCGCGCGGTCGCGCGCATGAACAAGCTGGGGATGCTGATCGACTGCTCGCACTGCGGCGACCGGACGACCCTGGATACCATCGAGTGGAGCGAGCATCCCATCGTGCTCTCGCACATCGGTGCCCGGGCGCTGTGGGAGTCGAACCGGCTGGCGCCCGACGACGTGCTGGAGGCGTGCGCGGACAAGGGGGGCGTGATCGGCATCGAGGCGGCGCCGCACACCACCCTCACGCGCAACAACACGGTGCACGGGATCGAGGCCTTCATGGAGCACTTCGAGTACGTGAAGGCGCTGGTGGGCATCGACCATGTGAGCTTCGGCCCCGATTCCGTCTACGGCGACCACGTGGGGCTGCACCACGTCTACGCGGCCAACCTGTCGATCAAGGAGTCGCGCTCGGCGGCGGCTCGCGAAGGCCCGAAGAAGAATCCGCCGTTCGACGAGGTGGAGTACGTGAAGGGGGTGGAGAACCCCACGGAGGCGTCGCACAACATCCTGCGCTGGCTGGTGCGGGAGGGCTATTCTGACGAGGACATCGGCAAGGTGATGGGGGGCAACACCATGCGGGTGCTGCGGGAGGTATGGCCCTGAGGGGGGGACCAGCTGTTGCGGCGCTGCTGGTTGCCGGGGCGGTGAGCGCGGGGCCGGCGGCGGGCCAGGAGGGCGGGCAGGTGATCCGGGTGGCGGTGTCGGCCGATGCGCGCGAGACCGGAGCCGCGCTCGTCTCGATGAACTACCGGCTGGAGCTGGATCCCGGGACGAGTGCCCTCCCGTTCACGCTGCTTCTGTTTGCACCCGCGCATGTGGAGGAGATCTCGGCGCAGGTGGAGGGAGAAGTCGTGCCGGTCCGTCTGACGGGCACCGGGGCGCCCCGGCTGGAGGGCGAAATCGAGCTTCCGAACGCACTGGCGTCCGCGGGACAGGTGTCGCTGGATGTGGCGTACCGGGTGACGGACGCCGTGCGCGAGGATGGCGCGGGCGTGCGCGTCGCGCTGCCCATGCTCGCGGTCGACTGGGCGCCGGCAGAGGCACGTCCGGGCATGTTCCAGGCGGAAGTGACGCTCCCCGAGGGGATGGTGGCGCGCGAGATCTTCCCCGTGACGCCAGGCGGAGGTACGGCCCCCGGGGTGGCGCGGGCCAGCCTCCAGGTGCTGCCCGCGGTGGTGCAGGTGCGCGCTCGTCCCGAAGGAAGCCTCGGCCTGTCGTTGCCGGGGGTTCTGGAGCTGCTGGTGCTGGTCGTCGTGATCGCGTGCGGAATGGCCGGGTTGCGCTTCGTGAGGAGGGCACGGTGAGGGCGGTCGTGGACGCGGGCTTCGTCTTCTGGGGACTCTTCCTGGTCTCCGCGCTGATCGTTGTCGGCTATCTGGCCTGGATGTACCTGGAGGACCGGAAGGAGAGGCGCCGGTGAACGTCCAGCTCTCCACTTTCCTGCTCTACTTCGTGGTCGTGTTCGCGATCGGCTGGTACGCGCTCAGGGCCACGCGCAGCGAGGCCGACTACTGGATCGCGGGCGGGAAGCTGGGCTGGCTGGTGGGCGGGGCGACCATGGCCGCCACCCACACCAGCGCGGGCACCTTCGTCGGTACCATCGGGGTGATGTACGTGGCGGGGTGGTCGTTCGGGTGGCTCGTGCTGGCCCTCCCGCTCGCCTACTGGTTCATGGCGGCGGTGCTCGCGCCGCGCTTCACGCGCGTGAAACAGCTCACGCTGCCCGCCTTCATCGAGACGCGCTACTACTCGAAGGGCGTGCGCGCCCTGGCGGCGGTCATCATCCTCATCGCCACGGTGGTGTACGTCCAGGCGCAGATCGTCGCGGGCGGGCTGATCGCCAACATCGTCTTCGGCGTGCCCGTAAGCTGGGGGATGGTGGGGTTCACGGCGATACTGCTGGCCTACACGGTGATCGGCGGGATGATCGCCGTCGTGTACACGGACCTCCTGCAGCTCATCATCATGGTGCTGGGCGCCATCTGCGCGGTGCCGCTGGCCATCCGGCAGGTGGGCGGGGTGGAGCCGCTCTTCACCTATGTGGAGGCGGTGAACCCGCTGACCTTCAGCTGGGAGGCGATGCCCGCCCTGCTGCTCTTCACCATGGGGCTCTCGTTCCTGCTGGGCGGGGTGGCGACCCCGGAGAAGCTGATCCGCCTCTACGCCATGCGCGACATGCGCACCATCCGCCGGGGCATTCTGCTCACCATCATCGCGGTGACCACGCTGAACCTGCTGGTGTTCGTGCTCTCGCTGGCGGCGGTGGTGCTCTTCCCCAACCTCCCGACCGGCGACCTGGCCATGCCGATGCTCGCCACGGCGGTGCTCCCGGCGACGCTGGGCGCGATCCTGCTGGCGGCCATCACGGCGGCCATGATGTCTACGGTGGACTCCCTCCTGCTGGTCGCGGGGTCCGCGCTCTCCTACGACATCTACCAGGGGCTCTTCCGACCCGACGCCCCGCCGGGCCGCCGGCTGTGGGTGGACCGGGTGGGCATCCTGGTGGTGGGGACCATCCCGGTGGTGCTGCTTCTCAGCGGGGTGGGGGAGGGCGAGCTGGTCCAGTTCATCGTGCTGCTCTTCACCGCGCTGATGGCGTCGAGCTTTTTCATCCCGGTCGTGGTGGGGGTCTACTGGCGGCGGGCGACCCGGGAAGGGGCAGCCGCCGCCATGGTAGGCGGCGTGACCACCGCGCTCGCTTGGGAGGGGTGGGGGCCGGCGGACGCGATCGACCCGGTGCTGCCGGGCTTCCTGGTTTCGGCGTTCCTGATGGTGGTGGTGAGCCTGCTCACGCCGCCCCCGCCCGCGAGCGCGACCGATCCCTACATGTCACCGCCCGGCAAGACCTGACCAGGTCCCGGGAAGTTTGGGCCGCACGCGAGCACAGGACTGGCAGGGACCCGTTGCTTCTCTGCCTTGGCGCCCCTCTGCAACGTGTTGCAAATCAGATTGTGCAACAAATTGTTGCTTTCTTGGTTTTGCAATAAATCGTTGCATTTTCAGTCTTGCAACTGCTGGCAGAGGGTCCGGCGGGCGAGTCTACAGCGAGCTGCGCACGCCATCGCCACGATTGGCAATTGGCGCCGCTATCCCTTAAGAATCCCCCCCTTAAGAATACCCGACCTCACCACCTGAAATCACGGAATGGCACATGCGCGTATCGAAGATGGTGACCGCGGTCGATGCCCACGCCGGCGGCGAGCCCGGCAGGGTCATCGTCGGCGGCGTGATGGACGTCCCGGGCAACTCGATGTTCGAGAAAGCGCAATGGCTGGAGCGCCACGGCGATGGCCTGCGCCGGCGCATGCTGCGCGAACCGCGCGGATACCCGGCGCTCTGCTGCAACGTCATCCTGCCGCCCACACGTCCGGAAGCGGACGCCGGCTACGTCATCATGGAGCACACCGAATACCCGCCCATGTCCGGGAGCAACACCATCTGCGTGGCGACCGTGCTCATCGAGACGGGGATGGTGCCCTCGCAGGAGCCGGTGACGGAGCTGCTGCTGGAGTCGCCGGCCGGGCTCATCCGGGTGCGCGCGGAGGTCAGCGGGGGCAAGGTCACCAGCGTCACTTTCCGCAACGTGCCCGCCTTCGCGGTCCACTTGGACGCGGTGGTGGACCTGCCCGGATTCGGCGAGGTCACGGTGGATGTGGGGTTCGGGGGGATGTTCTACGTGATCGCCGATGCCGAGCAGCTCGGCATCGAACTCGTGCCCGAGAACGGCGGGCAGATCACGCGGGTGGGCGAGATGCTGCGGGTGGCCGCTTCCGAGCAGCTCTCCGTCGTGCATCCTCTGACTCCGGAGATCGGCGGCGTATCGATTTCACAGCTCTCCGGGCCTCCCCTCGGCGATGCCCACCGGCGCAACGCGGTCACGGTCTCCACGGGCAGGCCGAGCTGGGACCGGCCGGAGAGCTGGAAGGGCTGCCTGGACCGCTCCCCGTGCGGCACCGGCACCTGCGCGAAGATGGCGGTGATGCACGCGAAGGGGGAACTGGTGCTTGGCGAAGAGTTCCGACACGAGAGCATCATCGGCACCGTGTGGACGGGCGAGCTGATCGAGGAGACCGAGGTGGGTGGAATCCCCGCGGTCGTGCCCACCCTGAGCGGCACCGCGTGGATCACCGGAATCGCCCAATACGTCGTCGACGACACCGACCCCTTCCCGGAGGGGTTCACGGTGGGGGACATCTGGGCGGAGTAAGACATTCGACCCCGAAATCCTGCATCCGGCCGGAGGCCGCCTCATGAACGACCCGCTGCGAATCCCCGTACTCGTGGGCTCCGTGCGCAGGGGCCGCCAGTCGATCAAGGTGGCGCGATTCGCCAGCGACCGGCTGCGGCGCGCCGGGGCCGAGGCCCCACTTCTCGACCTTGCCGACTTCGACCTCCCGATCATGGAGGAGCGGCTCTACCGTCGAGACGATCCGCCGCCCGGACTGGTCCCGTTCTCGGAAGCGATCCGCGAGGCTGACGCCGTGGTGATCGTCAGTCCCGAGTACAATGGCTCCATGCCCGGGGTTCTCAAGAACGCGCTCGACTACATCTATGGCGAGTGGGAGCGGAAGCCGGTGGGGATCGTCACGCTCTCGGCTGGCGCGTTCGGCGGTGTCCAGGTCCACAACCATCTGCAGCTCCTCTTCCTTCGCCTCAAGGCCCTCCCGGTGGCGCACATGGCCGTCACGACCGTGGGCCGAAGCTTCGGCGACGACGGGACGCCGCGAGAGGAGAGGTACGAGAAGGCGTTCGCCGGCTTCATCGAGACCCTCGAATGGTACACGAGGGCGATCGGGGCGGCGATCGATCTGGAGAAGGGCTGAGCGACACCGAATCGGTCGGCGCCAGCCGGTGAAGCCCGAGCGTCGGCTTCCGGGCTGTCAGCCCCCGTGCCCGCAGAAACGCAGCGCCGTCAGGGCGAGGGTTCGCGTGACGGTTTCGAGTTCGGAGATCGGCACCCATTCGTCTGGACGATGGGCGTTGCGCACGTCCCCGGGGCCGAACATCACCGTGGGGGTGTGTCCCACGTTCACCAGCAGTTGCATGTCGGCCCCGTAGGGCATCCCCTCGATGCGGGGCTCGCGTCCCTCGATGTCCCGGAAGGCGTCCGCGACCGTGCGCACGATCGGGTCCGATGGATCCGTGGCCGCCGGATGGAACTGCCCGCCCCACCACTCCACCTCCGGCGGATATCGTTCCAGCCAGGGGTCCGATCGCGCCGCGGCGGCGACCGCCTCCTCGAACATCGCCTGCGCCTCGGTGGGTTCTTCCCCCACGGCCACGCCGTAACGGCCCTCGAAGCAGAGGCTCTCCGGCACGTTCGAGGCCCACTCACCCGCTCGTACCGTTCCCACGCAGAGGGGGAAGGGCACCTCGTAGTGGGCGAAGAGCGGGTCCGCTACCCCTGAGTTGCGCCGCGCCTCGAGCGCCTGCAGTGCCCGGTAGATGGGGATGAAGCCGTCGATGGCGCTGACGCCCTCGGTGCGCAGGGCACCGTGTGCGGAGCGTCCCCTGACGTGGATGCGGAAGTTGAGGGCGCCTCCCTGCGCGGGCGCGAGGGAAAGGCGGGTGGGTTCGATGACCACTGCGCCGTCGGCGGTGTAGCCGCGCTGGATGGCGGCCAGGGTGCCCGCGCCTCCGTCTTCCTCGGCGATCACGCTCTGGAGCAGGAGCTGCCCGTCCAGTTCCACCCCGGCGTCCGCGATCGCTCGGGCCGCGTACAGCCCGCAGCAGAGCGCCCCCTTCATGTCCAGCGCGCCGCGGCCCACCAGGTTGCCGTCGCGGATGGTGCCCTGCCAGGGAGGGACCGTCCACCGGGACACGTCTCCCGCGGGAACGACGTCGATGTGGCCGTTGAGGATGAGCGAACGGCCGGAGCTTCGGCTGCCCCGCCGATCGATGCCCCTGAGCGAGCCGTCCCCGCCCCCGAGCGACCCCACCACCCCCAGCGATCGTCCGCGCTCGATCTCGATGCTGAAGCGGGGGTGCCTGGCCAACTCTTCGAAGTCGATCGCCCAGACGTCCACGTTCATGCCCGCCTGAGCCATCCATCCCGCCATCCGTTCCTGCGCGGGCGTCTCCCGGCCCTGGTCGGTGGGAATCGCCACCAGCCGCGAGATGGTGTCGAGCAGCCCGTCCATGTCGATGGCGGCCAGCACGCGGGCTTCGGTGGGGGTGAGGTCGGCGGTGGGTGGGGTCATGGGATGCCTCTCAACTCCACAGCGCACCCGTCGGCACGGCGAACAGCCCATCACCGAACGCCGTGGTGTGATCTCCGTCGTAGAGCAGGACACCCATGCGGAATCGCTTCCCGGCAACTCGGCGGAAACGTTTCAGGCCGAGAAAGTCCCTGGACGTGAGCGTCGCGCCCGCCTTGACCTCCACGGCGAAGCAGCCCCCGGATGCGCTCTCGACCACGATGTCCACCTCGACCTTGTCCTTGTCACGATAGTGATGGAACGTGACCGGGTCTTCCAGCCACAGCGCCTGCTTCCGGAGTTCGTTGTAGACGAAGGACTCGAGCAGCGCACCGAAGTCCGCCGGACGGGCGAGAAGCCTGCGCCGTGTCATCCCTCGCAACGCGCACGTCATGCCGGTGTCGACGGCGTGCATCTTGGGCGTCTTGACCAGCCGTTTGAACTCGTTCGAGTGCCAGGCCGGCAGGCGCTCGACCAGGAAGAGTTGCTCCAGAAGGGCGAAGTACCTTCCGGCCGTCAGCCGATTCAGGCCGAGCCGTCCTCCGAGTTCGGTGAGATTGACCAGTTGTCCCGAAAGCACGGCAACGAGCTGCAGCAGCCTGGGCATCGCTTCGAGGTGCTCGATCCGTGCCAGATCGTCCAGATCCCTTTGGACCAGCGTGTTCGCGTATTGTTGGTACCACGCCTGGATGCGTCGCTCGCTGCCTCGCAACAGTGGTTCCGGAAAGCAGCCCGTGACGACGCGGTTTGCCAGATGGTTCCGGATCCTGAGTTCCCGCGCTGCCGGCGTCTCGCCTCGCAGGAGCTTTCGGAGAAAGGACGGCTCCCGTCCGGCGATCTCGCATTCGGACAGGGTAGCCAGGCGGACCGCCTCCATTCTTCCTACCAGCGCGTCGGAGACGATGGGCAGCACCAGCGCGTTAGCTGAACCCGTCAGGAGGAATCGGCCGGCGGTTCGCCGCTC
Source organism: Gammaproteobacteria bacterium (assembly GCA_028819075.1). Taxonomy (NCBI): domain Bacteria; kingdom Pseudomonadati; phylum Pseudomonadota; class Gammaproteobacteria; species Gammaproteobacteria bacterium. Next base: position 150,376 of record JAPPMM010000019.1, on the reverse strand, counting down.
GTCGATTGCCTGCTTGATCGCCAGCAGAGTTTCGGGAACGCGCTGCACTTCATCGAGCGCGATCCTCTTCGGGGGGAGGTTGCGGATGAAGCCCAACGGGTCGGCGCGCGCCACCTCAACCTGAGCCGAATCGTCGAAGGTGATGTATTCCCAGCTCTCGTCGATGAGACGCCTGACCAGGGTGGTCTTGCCCACCTGCCGGGCACCGAGAAGGAAGACGGCCGGCGTGTCGGCGAGTGCCTCCCCGACAAGACGCGCGGTGTAGCGTGGGAACATGGCAGTGCATCCGCCGGCTGGCCTGGCACCCCGGCGCGACGGTCTCCTGCCAGTCGCGGCGGGCGTGGCTTCGAGAGCGGAATCTAGCAGCGTCCAATCGTTATGGGAATAGCGTCTAATCGTTACTGACACAGCGTCCAATCGTTATTGGCATAGCGTCCAATCGTCAGTCGAAGGACGTCACTCGCCCTGCGCCACCAGCCACGCCTGCGAGGCATCATGCTTGACCTGAGGAGGCTGGCCGGCGAACCTGCACCGGAGCCGAACGTGGTGTCGTGGATTGCGAGCCTGGAACGGCGAATCGGGCACCCGCGACGGCGACCATCTCGATAGCGCGGCAGTCGGCACTGGAGAACGTCGATCCGGCTCCATCAGGGGCAAGCGATGACCAGGTACTTGTGGCTGATGCTGCTCGTGGCTGGCTGTGGCCCGTCAACGCCAGCGCGCGGCGATGGTCTTGAAGGCATCGTTCCTGCTGGCACGGTGCAGCGTGTCGAGGTCACGCCGGACGAGGCGGCGGCGATCCGGGGACGCACCATATACGCCGGCGCGTTCATGCGGTATCACGCGTTCGTCAGCGAGACCGACACAGTCGAGTTCTGGCAAGACGGCAGGCTCCTGGCGACGATAGACGGTGAGGGCGTCATCACGTACACCCCGGTGATCCTGATCGACGGCGACGGGTGGTGACAGGCCCTCGGACTCTTTCCGCACCTCACCCGCGCGCGCTATTCTGACGGCTGAAGGATGTCGTGCCCGCAGCAAGGAGGTCCCATGCGTTCTTTCAGGCTCATTCTCCCGGCAGCCGTCGTCCTGACGGCGCCCGCGCTCCCGTCGGCGGTGGAGTTGGCCGCCCAGACTCCGGAACCCGATCCCACCGTGGTCACGCGGCTGGAGGCCGAGCCCGCCGAGCTTTCGCTCAGGGTGGGGGACGTCGTGCCGCTGGTGGTGACCGCCTACGACGCCGCGGGCGCGGCGGTGGACATTCCGATCCGGGTGAGCGCGCCGCGGCGGGCGCTGCGCATTCGTGACGGGAACATCGAGGCCTTCGAGGCCGGCCAGTACGACGTGCAGGCGATGGTGGTGATGCCCGCCAGCGGAGCGCCGGTGGCCCAGCTCACGATTCCGGTGGTGGTGGATTGGCCGGAGGTGGCGACCGTCGAGGTGCAGGCGGGTGGCGACCTGCTGTACGCCGGCACGACGGTGCGCTACGCGGCTACCGCCCGGCACGCGGACGGGTCGCCGCGCCCGACCGCCGAGGTCGCCTGGTCGGTATCCGACACCGAGGTGGCCTCGGTGGACGCTTTCGGCAATGTCACCGCCCACCGCCCCGGCCCCGTCACCGTGACGGCCATGGTGGAGGGGGTGCGGGGTTCGGTCGAGCGCACCGTGGAGGCCTTCCCGGCCACGTCCGTCCAGCTCGCCGGCGGCGGAGGCGACCTCCTCACCGGCGACGTGGTGCAGTTCACCGCCTCCGTGCTGGACGACGCCGGCAACGAGGTGCCGGGCGCCCCGGTCACCTGGTCGCTCGCCTACATGCCCGACGACAGCATCGTGGCGCCCGCCGGGCCGGGGCAGGTCGACGACGGCCGTTTCGTGGCCGACTGGCCGGGGCTCTATACCGTGGTTGCGACCGCCGGCCATCTGTCGGCGCGCGAATCGGTGCGGGTAAGCCGGCGGGGCGCCGTTCAGGAGCTCGAAATCGTGGGGCAGGGGCGCGAGTCACGCGTCTTCACCACCGACCTGTGGATCTGGGAAGGGGTCGACGGGCGCGACTATGCGCTAACGGGTTCCAAAATGGGGAACGGCGTCACCTTCGTGTGGGACGTCACCGACCCGGCCAACATCGTCAAGACCGATTCCATCATCGTCGACGCGCGCACTACCAACGACGTGAAGGCGTCCCCCAACGGCCGCTACGGAGTAATCTCGCGCGAAGGCGCCTCCAACCGCCGCAACGGCGTCGTGATTCTCGACCTGGCCAACCCCGCCCACCCCACCATCGCCTCAACCTGGGACGAGGGCGTGACCGGCGGCGTGCACAACATGTTCGCTACCAACGAGCACCTCTTCGTCCTGTCTGCGGGCGACAAGTACATCATCCTGGACATGGCGGACATCTACAACCCGCGCTACGTGGGCGAATACGACCATCCGGACAGCCGCGTGCACGACGTGTGGGTGCACGACGGCATCGCCTACTCGGCGGAGTGGGAGAACGGCATCGTGGTCGTCGACGTGGGCAACGGGCGCTGGGGCGGCTCCCCCGAGAACCCCGTCTTCGTGACCAACATCCCGCTTCCCTCGGGTCAGACGCACGCCGTGTTCCCCTACCTGCAGGAGTCCACGGGCAAGTTCTATCTCATCGCCGGCGACGAGATCGTCGGCCGCGAGGGGCTCGCCTGGGCGGGAACCGGCCCCGATCACCGAATCCAGTACGACCCCGAGACGGGCAGGGGCGGCTATCCGCGCGCCACCGCGGGCTACATCCAGATCGTGGACTTCACCGATCCCGAATCACCCGAGATGGTGGCCCGTTACGAGGTGTCCGAGTTCGGCACCCACAACATGTGGGTCGAGGACGACATCCTCTATGAAGCCTACTACGAGGGCGGCCTCCGCATGGTGGACATCTCCGGCGACCTGATGGGGAACCTCTATACCCAGGGACGCGAGATCTCGGTCTTCAAGGCGCACGATCCGCTCGGCTACATCCCCAACGCGCCGGCGGCGTGGGGCGTGATGCCTTGGAAGGGCAACGTCTTCTTCGCCGACATCAACTCGGGGCTGTGGTCGGTCAAGATCCTGCCGAAGGAGCGCCCGGTCAGCTGAATGTGCCGGGCCCGTTTGCGGCCCGGAGGCACATCCGCCAGCCCCGGGGGGGACCCAACCCTTCCGGGGCTGCTTGTCTACGTTCGCACCCGAACCATCAGAAACGCGCCCATCGCCAGGAACACCGCGTTGGGGGTCCAGGCCGCGATGGTGGGTGACAGGACACCCGCGCCCGCCGCCGCGCCCAGGACCCGGAAGAGAATCAGGTACAGGGTGATGGAGGCGATCGACACGCCGGCGCCGTAGGCCGCGCTGCCGCGCTGGGACGAGGTCCCCAGGGGCAGGCCGAAGAGGACCATGATGAAGGTGGCGAGGGCGAGAGCGCCGCGCTGTTCGCGCTCGACGAGGTACTCGGAGGCGCTGCCCCCGCTGCGCTCGATGATCCCCACCTGCCGGTCGATGTCCGCGCGCGTCATCTGGGCCAGGCGGTCGTTCTGGGCGTCGGACATGCGGTTGCCGGTGCGGGATGCCTCGAGCAGTTCATCGGGCCGTTCCGAGAACCCGCGCGTCTTCATGCTGCCGAACTGATAGGTCTGTTCGCGGGCATCCGGGAGCAGGCGGCGCATGTATCCGTCGCTGAATGTCCAGCCCGATTGGTCGTTGAAGTACGCGCGGTCCGCGACCGCGTGCAGGGAGGGTCCCGTGCCCGGCGCCGCGGTGACCGGGCGGTGTTCCAGCACGACATCCTGCAGCTCCCCGGCCATCACGGTCAGGCGGCGCACCGACAGGCTGTGCCCGTCCTCGGTCTGGTACACGAAGTTGATGCGCCAGTCGCGGCTGAAGTTGCGTTCCTCGAGGATGTCGAAGGCGGCGCGATTGGCGCGGGGCACGATGTCGCTGATGTAGAACGAGACCCCGGCGAGCGCGACGCCCAGGGCCAGCGCCGGCACCGCAAGGCGATGGAAGGAGACGCCGCCCGCCTTGGCGGCCACGATCTCCCGGTGCACGGTCATGGCGTGAATCGTGAAGACCGCCGCGATGAGCGTCGCCATCGGGAAGGACCAGAACACGAACTGCAGCATCTGGAATCCGTAGGCCCGGAAGACGTCCACCATCGGGAGCCCGCGGTCGAGGTATTCGTCGATGTTCTCGGTAAGGTCGCCGACCACGAAAAGGAGCGGCACGGCGGCCACGAAGGCCACGAATATGCGCAGGAAGCTGGCGGCGACCAGCCGGTCGAGGAGCCTCATGCGTCCGCGCTCCTCCTCACCCGGTTCGCCAGCAGTTGCCGGATGACGCCCCGGCCCGAATCCCGTGGCGCGGACACGGCGCGTCCCATGCGCGAGGACAGCCACACGCCGGCGGCCAGGAAGATGACGTTGGAGATCCACATCGCCACATTCGGCTCCAGGCGGCCCCGGTCGGCGAGCGACTCACCTCCGATCAGGGTCGTCCAGTAGATGGCGAAGATGGCGCCGGAGAGGACAATCACGGTACCGAGCCCGCCCCGGGGGAAGCGGATCGCGAGCGGGGCCCCCACGAGCACGAAGATGAAGCAGGCGGTTGCGATCGCCCACTTCTTGTGCCACTCCACCCGGTAGCGGTTCACATTGAGCAGCAGTCCCTCCTCGCGCACGGCGTTGGTGCGCAGGTTGGCGGTGACCGCCTCGGTGAGCTGGTCCGGCGGGGTCAGGCCCAGGTCGCCGATGATGCGGCGCTGGCTTTCGAGCGCGCCTGGGGGCAGCAGATCGTCGATCTCTTCGCCTTCCACCGCCTCGAGTCCCAGAGCTTCGCGCAGCGCGCCACGGGAGCGCCCCAGGCTCGCGCGCCGCACTTCAGCCAGCTCTTCGCGGGCCTTGCGCACCTCCTCCGCCAGCATGGCCGTGGACATCTCGCGGTCGCCGCGCTGCTCGCTGTCGCTGCGTTCCAGCACGTCCGCGACGCCGCGCATGGGGATGATCTGCCGGGCGAAGGCCAGTTGCCGGAAGCCGGACGGCCGCACGTCGCTCACCTCGTAGGCATTGCCGTCGAAGAGGGTCAGAAAGAGATCGGTGCCGCTCTCGTCGAACGCCATCGTGCCCCGGTTGGCATAGATGGTGCGATATTGGTCGTATTCGCTAACGTCGAAGATGGTGACATCCTCGAGCTCGTTGGTAAGCGGGTCGATGCTGTGCGCCTGCAGGAAGTAGCGAGTGGCGCCGTTCACGGCCTGGATCTCGTTGATCACCTGCTCGCGCAGGCGGAACGTGGGGCTCTTTCCCTGGACGTCGACCATGAGGTTCTTGAGACGATGATTGGACTCCGGGAGCACCCGGTCGTGCAGCACGAAGACCACGCCGGCCGTGATCGTGCCCGCGGCGAGCATCGGAACCAGAACGCGGGCGGGGCGCACGCCGCCCGCGGACATCGCGGTGATCTCGTTGGCTTCCGCCAGCTCCGAGAAGGCGTAGAGCACGGCAACCAGCACGGACATGGGAATGGTGAGCGCGAGCGTGTGGGGGAGCGAGAGAAGCATGAACTCGGCATAGACCTGCCACGGCAGTCCCTTGCCCATCAGCGCGCCCATCCGCAGGGCGACCAGGTTGAGAAAGAAGAGGCCGGTGAGCACGGTGAGCGAGAAGAAGAACGGCGCCACGTGCGCCCGGATCAGATAACGCGTGAGTATGTTCATCCGTAGCCGGTTGCGGGTTGGGCGTTGAGCGAGCCTCCCTCAACTCGCACCGTACACCGGCAGCGTGTCCGTGGTCCCGGTGGGATGGGTTGGCGGATGGCCGCGATGCTTCCGGCGCTCGGGCTCCTCGTGCCGGCGGCCGCCGCCCCCCAGGCCGCCCCCGGCCCGGACGCCGTGGACTGGCGGGGGCTCTTTCCGCCGCCGCCCCAGCTCGCCTCCACGCCTCTCCCTCCGCCGGTGCTGGCCTCCCTCGGGCTGGCGCGCGTCCCGCTGCTCTTCCCGGTCGCCTTCGATCCCGTGCCGGGCGCCGGCTCGCCATGGTTCCGGCCCGCCGTGCTCGGGCAACCGGGCCCCGGCGCCGCGTCCCTCCTGCGGCCGGGCGCTGTGCTCGCGGGCCGCATCACCCGCCCCTCCCCGGAAGCGGACCCGGCGGATGCCGGTCCGGTGGGTTTCCTTCCCGAACTCCCTCCCGAGCCGGAGGCCGTCGCCATCCCCGGGGCCGGGCCGATCGAGTTGCGGGGGCTGGACGCGCGCATCCGGGGGAGGGCCGAGTTCGGGGGCGACTGGACCCGCTTCCGTCCCTGCGATGCCGGCATCCAGCTGGGGTGCCAGCCCGGACTTCTGCCCCGGCTCGTGCCTGAACTCCAGTTCGGAGTCCAGATGGGTGGCACCATCTCGGAGCGGATCGTGGTGAACGTCGATTACGACCAGACCCGCGAGTTCTCGGCCACCAACAACATCAACGTCTTCTATGAGGGCGTGGAGGACGAGATTCTCCAGGGCGTCGAGGTCGGGGACGTGACCTTCGGGCTGCCCGATTCGCGCTTCCTCACCGAGGGCATTCCGGCCGGCAACTTCGGGTTGCGGGCCACCGGCCAGCTGGGCCCGGTGGACTTCGAGACCGTGTTCGCGCAACAGCGGGGCGACCTGTCCTCGCGGGAGTTCCGCCTGGCGGGAGCGGGCACCGACCGCGCCTTCGTGCAGGAGGACACCATCGTGGTCGACAATGCCGACTACGTGCGCGGCCAGTTCTTCTTCCTCGCCGACCCGCGCAACCTCTTCGACTACCCGCACATCGACGTCCTTGGGGCGGATCCCAGCACGGTACCCTCCTCCGCCATCCCGGGCGCGGAACCGATTCAGCTCTACCGCTTCGAGAACGACCCCGTCACCCGCCAGCAGGTGGAGGGCTATATCCAGGCCGACGCCTCGGCCACGCTCGGGGACGACACGGTGACGGAATCAGGGTGGTTCCGCTACTTGCAGGCGGGGGTCGACTACTTCGTCCATCCGAGCGGCCTGTGGATCGCGCTCCGCAGCCCGCTGCGCCGCGACGAGATGCTGGCGGTCACCTATGTCACCGCGGCCGGCGACACCATCGGCGACTACAACCCGGAGCGCATTCACAACGAGGGGGGACGTCCCCGCCTTTCGCTGCTGCGCGCATCGGAGCCCAACCACCAGCCGGGCCGGCCCACCTGGGACCTGGAGATGCACCAGGTCTACCGGGTATCGGGCTCGAATGACGTGGAGATCCCGTCGGTATCGCTCGACATCTCCGTCGGCGAGCTGAGCGCCGGAAGAACCTTCACCCGCGGCCTCGCCGGAGAGGACATCACCTACCTGAAGCTGCTCGGGCTCGACGAGGAGTCTCCCGTCGATGTCATCGACCGTGCCTACGTCTACAAGCCCGCCGCCGACGACTTCGAGGAACAGCCCGCGGTTTCCGGCACCTTCATCATCTTCCCGACCCTCAGGCCCTTCGCCGAGCCACCGCCGATATACTCGCTGGGGCTCTCCGCCGAAGAGACCTCCGAGATCCTTGCGGGGGACGCCAACCCGGAGATCTACGACGCAGTCGATCCCTACGAGCGTGAGAACGCCGGGCTCTACTGGCTCACCATTCCCTTCCGCGTGCGCAGCGAGGGGCTCATCTCGTCCTTCTCGCTGGGTGCGCTGGGCATCCGCGACGGCAGCGAGCGGCTGTTCTTCGGAGACCGCGCGCTCGAGGCGCGCACCGACTACGTCATCGACTACGACATGGGACAGGTGCAGCTGCTCGACGCGGAGAATCTCTTCGCCAGCGACCCGCAGGGGGACCTGCGCGCCACCTGGGAGCAGCAGGCGCTCTTTCAGATCGCTCCGACCTCGGTCTTCGGCATGAACGCCAGCACCGCGCTCGGGGATGCGGGAGAGCTCAACTTCCTCGGGCTGTACCAGCGCGAGAGGGGGCTCCTGCGCCGGCCCCAGCTTGGCGTCGAGCCGGCTTCGATCGTTCTGGGTGGCCTGAACGGACGCATGGACCTGGAACTGCCGGCCCTGGACCGGGCGCTGGACCGGATCCCCGGGCTGGCGCACTCGGGCATCTCGCGGCTGAGCGTGAACGGGGAGATGGCGCTCTCTCTGCCGAGCCCGAACACCGCGGGCGACGTCTACCTGCACGACTTCGATTCCACGAGCGACCTTCCGCTCTCCAGCCTGAGCACGGGCTGGCGGCTGGGAAGCGCGCCGCAGTTTCGCGACGGCGCGCTCGAGGCCCTTCCGCCGGAGCTCGGCGCCGGCGACATCGCCTCCCTCCAGTGGCAGCATACCTGGATTACCGAAGGGGCAAGCGGCGATAGCACGGGCGTCTTCGAGGGCTTTCTCCCCCGCAACGACATCGACCGGCAGATCAACTTTGCGGGCAACGAGTTCCGCGAACCCGGGCTGCTGCTCACCTTCGGGGTCGGCGACGGCGCCGCCGGGGGACGGTTCGACCGCAGGCGCTGGCGCTCGATCACCGCCAATCTCGCGAGCACCGGCCTCGACCTGACCCGGACCGAGTTTCTGGATCTGTACATCGCGGGGGGTGAGGAACTTACCCTCGTCTTCGACCTGGGGACGGTGAGCGAGGATGCGCTGTTCGTGGACGCCAACGGGCTCACCGGCGGGACCCGCGAGGGCGGAAACACGTGGGGACTCGGTGCGCTCGACCAGGAAGCCGACCCGCGCCAGGGCGAGATATGGAACGACGAGCTTGACCAGCGCGGGCTGTGGGACGAGGCGTGCCTGGCGACCCGGGCGGTCGTCTACCGCATCGGCGACCCCAGGGTCAACTGCACCCGGGGCAACGGACGTCCGGACTCGGAAGACCTGGACGGGGACGGCAATCTGGACATCGACGAGCGCTACATGCGCTACCTGGTGGAGCTCGACGGATCCTCCCCCTACCTGGTGCGCGACACCATCGAGACCGGAACCCAGTTCCGCCTTTACCGGATTCCGCTGCGCGGGCCGCAGGCGATCAATCCCGGCGGGATCTTCACCGACGGCGATTTTCGCGCCGTCAAGCACCTGCGTCTCACGATCACCGGCAACGGCGACGGCGCGGCCGTGCTGGCGCGCATGCGCCTGGTGGGCTCGCGCTGGGTGAAGCGCGCGGGCGAGGGGGTGCTCACCGGAATGACCGGCGATGACCCGGGGACGGGAGGCGCCATCGAGGTGAGCCCGGTGGGCGCGGTGGAGGTGGGTGCCGCCTACCATCCGCCGCCCGGCGTCGTGGAACAGCTCGACGATCCCGTCAGCGCCTTGGGGGCGCAGGGCGTGGAGTTCAGCGAGAAGGCGCTCGGCATCACCTACAGGGGGCTTCCCCCCGGGGAGAGGGCGGAGGTCTATCACCGCTTTCCCCAGCGTCCCAGGAACTTCCTCACCTACAGGCAGGCGCGCATCTGGGCACTGGCGCGCCGAGGCGACTGGGGGATGGGCCGTCCTGTGTATTTCTTCCTGAAGGTCGGGAGCGACGAGGACAACTTCTATCTCTACCGCACACCGCTGGAACCGGCTGTGGATCCCGACGGAACCCGGGCCGAGGACTGGCTCCCGGAGGTTCTGGTGGACTTCGACCGCTGGCTCGAATTGCGCAGCGAGGCGGAGCAGCGGCTCATCGAGGATCCGCCGACCGCGGGCGCGCCGGCGCTGGTGGTCTGGAGCGCCGACTCGACCTACGCGGTGGTGCTTCAGGGCCGGGCGCGCGCCCCCAATCTCTCGCAGGTGCGCGAGCTGTCGCTGGGCGTCTGGAACGAGGGCGACTTCCCCGACGACGGCGAAGTGTGGATCAATGATTTCCGTCTCTCCAGGGCCGTCACCGACCGCGGACTTGCCAGCCACCTGAACGTGGACCTGAACGCGTCCGACTTCATGACCACGCGCATCTCGGTCTCCGACCGGGGCGCCCTGTTCCGCCAGTTGGAAGGCGATCCCAGCTACCAGCGCGACCAGCAGTGGACGGCGAACTCGACGCTGCAGCTGAGCCGCTTCACCCCCGCGTCCTGGGGAATCGAGCTGCCGCTGACCGTTTCGCATACCACCTCCGGCCAGGATCCCACCTTCCTGCTGAGGAGCGATATCCGCGCCGACCGGCTCGAGGGGCTGCGCAAGGTCGCCTTCGACCGAACCCGCGTCGGGCTGTCGTTCCGCAAACGGACGCCCTCCAGCAACCCGCTGGCGGCGATCTTCCTGGACGGGCTGAGCGCGCGCGCCGGGTACTCGTCGTCGCAGTCGGCGACCGCCACCTCGGACTCGGATTCGCGGGTGGTGGACGCGCGGGTGGGCTACGACCGGGCGCTGGAGCCGCGCACCCTGCCGGTGGTTCCGGGCTTTCTGGGTGGTGTGGTGCGTGCCCTGCTTCCGGAATCGCTGGAGGAGCGGGTGCTGGCGAGCCGTCTGCGCTGGAGCCCGGAGCGGATCGGGTTCGGGGCATCCTACGCCAACCAGCGCAACCAGACCTATCGCTACGAGCAGATCCTGCGCCTGCCCGGCGACTCCGCCGCGACCCGCACCCGGTCTCCCCGGAGAGGCGTGGATACGGATGCGCGCATCATCTTTCGGCCTTTTCAGTCCGTGACCGCGACCACCGACTTCACTTCCACCCGCGATCTGCTGGCTCCGGAACTCGCGGTCAGGGATCCGGCGGTGCGGCCGCTGCTGGCGCGGGAGCGGTGGTCACCGGGGGGCATCGATCTGGGCTGGGAGACCAATCGCCGGGTTCGCACCAACATGCGCTGGGGACCCCGACCCGCCGACTGGCTGCAGTGGACGCTGACCTGGACGACCACCTACAGTTCCGACCGCAACGCCACCCTCGTGCGGCGCCAGGTGGCGGAGGCGGACACGCTGCGCGACCTCCAGCGCAACGTGGGCGGACAGCGGAGCGCGAGCGCTTCCGTCATCTTCGACCCGGGGACGCTCGCCCGGGGCGGCCCGCCCAGGCCGGGCGTGTCCGACGCTGCGCCCCAGGGGACGATGCGCCGTCTCGCCGGCGCGCTCTCGCCCATTACGGTCAACTGGCAGGACGGCCTCACCTCGCGCTTCAACCGCGAGGTGCTGGACCCGGATGTGCGGTATCAGTTCGGGCTGAGCGATCTTGACGGCTTCCGGGTGGTGGACGGGGCCACCGCGGCCACGCTCGTGGACCGGAACGGCTGGGCCACGGGTTCGGGGGTCACGCTCCTGCCGGGAATCACCGCGAGCGTGGACTACTCGGTCACCGACATCGCCACCTTCGACACGCGCAGCGACCGCGCGGCGAATACCCGCAGCTGGCCCAACATCGTCCTGAGGGCGTCGTCGATTCCGTTGCCGTCGTTCATGCAGCCGGTGGTCGAGCGCCTCACCGTGAACTCGGGATACCGGGTCGACACCCGCCGACTCTCCTTCGGCACGGGAACCCAGCAGCAGCGGCTGCAGGAGGACGCAACCATCCCGCTCGACGTGTCGGTGCGCTGGGGAGGCGGCTTTTCGGCCAGCTACCGGACCACCATGACCCGCGGCGAAGGCACCGATCCCACGGGCGACACCCGCCGTCGCCGAAACACCCACGTCTTCACCATGAGCGGCAGCTTCACGCCTCCGGGCGAACTGGGAGCGCGGCTGGAACGGCCGATCCAGGCTTCTCTGCGCTACAATCAGGCGGGGCAGAGCGACTGTCGCATCACCTCCGGCAACGACGAGTGCGTGCCCTTCGTGGACCAGAGCAACGCCACCTTCAACCTCACGCTGGACACCGTCGTTTCCGAGCTGCAGGTCGGCTTTCAGGCCAGCTACACCAACCGCCAGTCGAACATCGGCCAGCGGCTGGGTTCGACCCAGTTCCAGATCGGCCTCTGGGGCCAGTTCGTGTACAACGCGGGAGCCTTCGCGGGACTTCCCTGAGGATGGCCGCAGCGGGCCTGCGGCTGCATTCGGCGATCCGCTCCCGGAACGGGTGACGCGCGTTCGAGGAAAGAAGGTCCCAAACCGCCATTCCTTCGCCCCCGCCGTGGAATGATCGTCGTATCATGACACGCGACGAATCACGCACCCTGGCGATCACGGCCGGCGTCCTCTTTCTGGCGGGCGCCGCGCGGGCGGGGCTGGAAGCGGTGCGGCCTCCCCTCGCCCTCGAGGCCGACACCGTTTCGGCCGACGCGCTGGCCGCGGATTCGCGCGAGATGGTCGACGAGCAGGAGCGGCGGTCGGCCCCGCTTGCCCAGGGTGAGCGCCTGGACCCGAACACGGCGAGCGAAGAGGAGCTCGACCGGCTGCCCGGCATCGGGCCGGCGGCGGCCCGGGCAATCGTGGAATCACGGAGCGCGGAGGGTCCCTTCGGGGATGTCGGGGCGCTCACGCGGGTGCGCGGCATCGGGCCGGCGACGATCGAGCGGCTCGCGCCGCACCTGACTCTGGAGGCGGGCGGTGGAGGAAGGCGCGTGCGCGGGGTGGTCACGGCAAAGCCGCGGCCGGTCCGGAACGCCGCTTCGTCTGCGAACCATCAGGTGGCGCCCGCCATCGACCTCAACCGTGCCACCTCCGAGGAGCTCGAGCAGGTGCGTGGCATCGGTCCCGCGCTCGCGGCGCGAATCATCGCGCGCCGTGACGAAGTGGGTGGTTTCGGGCGGGTGGAAGACCTGATCGAGGTGCGCGGGATCGGGCCGGCAACGCTCGAATCCATGCGCGGCCGCTTCTTCGTGCGACAATGACGGACACGACTGCGGCCTTACCGGTACCCGCCTCGGACCCGTTTGAGGACGGGCGCGGCTTCCCGCCCACGCTGCGTGCGCTGCTGGCGGAGATGGTGGAAAGGGACGCTTCCGACCTGCACGTCACGGCCGGAATCCCGCCCAGGCTTCGCATCGATGGCGAGCTTGCCGACGCGCGCCGCGGCGGCGCGCTTGGTCCGCAAGAGGCGGCGGAGCTGGTGGATTCGGTGCTCACGCAGGCTCGGAGAGAGCAGCTTGCAGCGGGGGGCGAGGTCGATTTCGCATTCAATCTGCCGGACATCGCGCGCTTTCGCTGCAGTTGCCATCGCCAGCGGGGCCAGCCGGCCATGGCCTTGCGCAGAATCCCCCACGAGATCCCCAGGCTGGAGGACCTGCGCCTTCCGGGCGTGGTGCGCCGCCTGGTGGAGCGGCCCCACGGCCTCGTGCTGGTCACCGGGCCTACCGGTTCCGGGAAGTCGACGACCCTGGCCGCCATGCTCAGCCGGATCAACGAGACCCGGAAGGGCCATATCGTCACCATCGAAGACCCGGTGGAGTTCGTTCATCCGTCCAGGGGCTGCGTCGTAAGCCAGCGCGAGGTGGGTTCCGACACGATGAGCTTCGCGGCCGCTCTGAAGTCGGCGACCCGGCAGGATCCGGATGTCATCCTCATCGGCGAGATGCGGGATCCCGAGACCATCTCGGCGGCGCTGACCATTGCGGAAACCGGGCACCTGGTGCTGGCGACGCTGCACACCAATTCGGCCGCGGCCTCGGTGCACCGCATCATCGACGTCTTCGCGTCGGGACGGCAGGCGCAGGTGCGTGCCCAGTTGGCCCTGGTGCTGGAGGGGGTGGTGACCCAGAACCTGCTGCAGCGGGCGCGTGGGCGCGGGCGCGTTGCGGCGTGCGAGGTGCTCATCTGCACACCGGCGGTGCGCGCCGCCATCCGCGACCGCAAGGTCCACCAGATTCCCTCGATGATGCAGGCGGGGAGAAAGCACGGCATGCAGACCATGAACGATGCACTGCGCCAGCTCCGCATGCGCGGAGAGGTGTCCACGGAGGCCGCGACGAGGTGTTCCCCGGATCCCGCGGAGCTGCTCCGGTCGCTCGGCGACCCGCGGCTCTCCTAGCGGCCCGTGGGAGAACTCCCGGCGTTTGAGCGGGCGGGCAGATCCCGAGCGGTCTCCCTCTCGCAACGGCGCCCGGGTGCCGGAGCGATGTGGCGGCGGATCCGTTCACCGTTCCGAGGCCGCGTACCGTCGCGCGACATCGCGGTGTTCGCGCGCCAGTTCGCCACCATGATCCAGTCCGGCCTGCCCCTGGCGCCCAGTCTGGGGGTGCTCGCGGAGCAGGCCGGCAACGCGAGGCTGGCGGCGGTGGTGGGCGACGTGCGTCACGACATCGAGGCGGGCCGGACCCTTGCGGGAGCGCTCGGTGAGCATCCGGCGGTATTCAGTCAACTGTTCGTCAGCATGGTCGCCGCGGGGGAGGCGGGGGGCGTGCTGGATACAGTGCTGGCGCGCCTGGCCGACTCGCTCGAACGAACCGACCGTCTCTCGCGCAAGGTGCGCGGCGCCCTGATCTACCCGGCGGTGGTGGTGGTGGTGGCCGCCTGTGCCCTGCTGGTCCTGCTCGAGTTCGTGATCCCGACCTTTCAGGAGATGTTCGCGGCATCGGATCTGCCCTTGCCGCTACCCACCCGGCTGGTCATCGGTCTTTCCGAGAGCCTGCGGGCATTCTGGTGGCTTCCACCTCTCTTCACCGCGGGCGCGTGGGTCGGGTTGGGGCGCGCCCGCGCCACCCCTCGCGCCCGCCTGGTTCTGGACCGCCTGCTGCTGGCTTCCCCGGTGGTCGGCCCGCTGTGCCTGAAGATGGCAATGGTCCGATTCGCCCGCACGCTGGGCACCCTGGTGGCCTCCGGCGTGGCGATTCTGGAGGCGCTGGAAATCACCGCCGCGAGCACGGGCAACCGCGTGGTGCACGACGCCGTCATGAACTCCCGGAGATCGATCGCGGGGGGGAACACCATCGCCGAGCCTCTCCGGGCATCCGGGATCTTCCCGCCCATGGTGCTGCAGATGATCCACGTCGGCGAGCAGACCGGCGGTCTGGACGAGATGTTGGCGAAGATCGCCGACTTCTACGACGATGAGACCGGGCGCTCGATAGAGGCCCTGCTGGCGGCATTCGAGCCGGCGATGGCCACCGTCCTGGGCGTCGTGGTGGGTGGAATGATCGTGTCCATGTACCTTCCCATCTTCGACATGATCAACGTCGTGGGGTGAAGGGGGCGAGTGGAGAACTCAGCACGGGAAGGACGGCCACGGGCCTCGTGGGGCGGGCGCCTCCTGCTCGCGCTCCTGTCGCGGCTTCCGAGGGCGGTCGCCAGCCGCGGCTTCGGCCGGCTTGCGGACGCGGTAATCCCCCGCCCACTGCGGGCGCCCCTGATCGGAGGCTTCGCGCGCATGGTTGGCGCACGGATGGACGAAGCCGGGCAGGCGCCTGCCGACTACGCCAGCCTGAACGCGTTCTTCGTGCGGCGGCTCGCGTCCGGCGCCCGGCAGTGGCCGTCGGATGCTTCGCTGGTGACGTCGCCGGTGGACGGCGTGCTCACCCGGCTCGGCACGGTGGAGGACGGCCAGCTCGTGCAGGCGAAGGGTCGCCGCTACACTGCGGCCGCCCTGCTGGCCGGCGAGGATGCCGCGGCCCGCTTCCATGGCGGGCTGTATGCGACCATCTACCTCGCCCCCAGGCACTATCACCGCATCCACGCCCCGGTGGCGGGTCGGCTGTGCACGGCCACGTACGTCCCGGGTGGGCTCTTCCCGGTGAATGCCGCCGCGGTGGCCGAGATCCCGGATCTGCTCGCGACCAACGAGCGCGTCGTTTGCTCGCTCGCGGGGGGTGCCGGGCGGATCGCGCTGGTGGCGGTCGGGGCGTACAACGTCGGGCGCATCTCCACCGCGTTCGATCCCGGGTGGGGTGGGGGGGAGGGCGGCTGGGTCACCAACCGCCGCCCGCCGTCCGGGCGCCACCGGACCTACGAGCCCGCACTCACCATCGCGCGCGGGGAGGAAATCATGGCCTTCCACCTGGGGTCGTGCGTGGTCATGCTGCTCGAGCGCGACAGCCATGAATGGGTGCCCGGCCTGACCGCCGCGAGGGAAATCCGCCTCGGGGAAGCGCTCGCGCGGCCGTTGCCTTGACCCGGGTCGGCCCGATCCACCGAGCGTCTTTCGGCCGGTCCTCCGCGCGGTTCCCCGCGGGACGCGACGCACGCCACTGAGCCCATCCCGGGATCGGCTCATGTTGACCACGGTCCGCTCGCGGGGCATCCTTCCCGATTCCGACACCCGATCCGCCCCGCAGCCGAGGAGCCTCCGTGGAACTCTTTCAGACACTATCCGACCTGGGGAACCGCTACATCGTGGAGCTGGGCATCTCGGTCGGCGACGAGACGGTTCCCTTCATGGTGATCCTGCTCCTTGGCGTGGGCGTCTTCCTCACACTGCGGCTCGGGTTCGTGCAGGTTCGCAGGCTGGGCCACGGGTTCGCCGTCACCTCGGGCAAGTACGACGATCCTGACGAGCCGGGCGACGTCTCGCATTTCCAGGCGCTGACCACGGCGCTGTCCGCAACCGTCGGCATTGGCAACATCGCCGGCGTGGCGATCGCGATTCACTGGGGAGGCCCGGGTGCGCTCTTCTGGATGTGGGTCACGGCCGCCCTCGGCATGGCCACCAAGTTCACCGAGGTGACGCTCGCCCAGAAGTATCGTCAGGTCGAGGCGCCCGATCACGACGCCCACAAGTGGGAGGGGACGGTAAGCGGCGGTCCCATGTACTATATCGAGCGTGGGCTGGGAGCGCGCTGGAAGTGGATGGCCGTCTTCTTCGCCATCATGCTGGGGCTGACCGCCTTCCTCACCGGCAACGCGATTCAGGCCAACACGGTCTCGGATTCGATGCGCACCATCTTCGGCATCCCTGCCACGGTGAGCGGTCTGGTTACCTCCGGAGTGGTCGCACTGGTCATCCTTGGAGGGATTACCCGGATCGGACGGGTTACCGGAATCCTGGCGCCGGTCATGGCCGCGGTCTACTGCCTGGGCGCGCTGGTCATCCTGCTCTTCAACGCGGCCGACATCGTTCCCGCACTCGGTCTCATCTTCCGCGAGGCCTTCAATCCCACCGCGGGCGTGGCCGGGACCGGCGTGGGCGCCTTCCTCGTGACGCTGATGTGGGGTGTCCGCCGCGGCCTCTTCTCCAACGAGGCAGGCCAGGGCTCGGCGCCCATCGCGCACGCCGCGGCCAAGACCGACGAGCCGGTGTCGGAGGGCGTCGTCGCGCTGCTCGAGCCCTTCATCGACACGATCGTGATCTGCTCGATGACGGGACTCGTGATCATCACCACCGGCGTATGGAACGCCCGCATCCCCACGGAAGTCACCCTGGGGGGCGGCGACCTGGGGTATGTCACCGTGGATGCCATGGGCAACAACGAGGGCGCGGACGCTCCGGCCGAAATCCGCTTCGAGAACGGAGTGCCCGCGGATCCGGGCGGCGTGCACATCGCGTGGCACGACGCGTACGTCGACATGCTGTATGTGGACGAAGCGCATACCACACCCTTCACCGGAACCGTCCTGCCGGACGAAGGCCTTGCCCGGACAGACGATGGCCAGACCTACGAGTCCCTCCACGGGGAAGCCTTCGAGAGCGGCGCGCCCCTGACCATGGAAGGCTTCCGCCGAGGATTGAGCGCGCTGGGCGACTGGGGCCACATGATCGTTGTTTTCTCGGTGCTCCTGTTTGCGATATCGACGGCGATCGCGTGGAGCTACTATGGCGACCGCTGTGCGTACTACCTGCTGGGGGCGAACGCCGTCCTGCCGTACAAGCTGGTCTTCGTCATCATGCACTTCGTCGGCGCGGTGCTGCCCCTGACGGTGATCTGGAACCTGGGCGACATCTTCCTGGCGATCGTCATCGTTCCCAACCTGATCGCGCTCTTCATGCTTGCGCCCAAGGTGGCCGAGGAAGCCAACGGCTACTTTGCGCGCAAGCCGTGGCTGCGGCAGCGGGGATCATCCCGCGAGTAGGGAAACAGCGGTTCGCCGAGCGGGGTTACTCCCGGGAACCGAGGCTGCGCCCCGGACCGAGGGCGCCATCGCCGAACCGGTTCCGGGCGACGTCCATCACCCGGGAGATGCGGCGTGCGCGGTCCGGATCCGGATCGTCGGCTTCGGGAAGGAAGGCGAGTTGCGCGCGTTTCCCTTCGCTCGAGAATCCGCTGGCGGCGACGCCGAGGAGGCGCGCAGGAGTTCGGCGCCGCGACCGTAGTTCGGCGAGAAGCTCGCGGGCCACGCGAAGGATGGCCTGGTCCGATTCCACCGGCCGGGGCAGGGTGCGGCTGCACTGGCGGGTCGCGAAATCCCGGTCCCGGATCTTGACGGTGATCGTGCGCGCTCCCCCACCGAGTCGGCGAACGCGCCGCGCGACCGAGTTCACCTGTCGCGACAGGACGCCGTCCAGCTCATCGTCGTCGGAGAGGTCGGCGGCGAACGTCCGCTCCACGCTCACCGACTTCCGCTCGCGCACCGGGAGGGTGCTCTCGCCGTCCAGTCCCCGCACCCGGTCGTGCAGCCAGCGGGCGCGCCGGGCTCCGAACCAGCGCTCGAGCCATTCCTGCTGGACCCGCAGCACGTCGGCAACGGACCGTAGCGACCGGCGCTCGAGCGCCGCGCGGAACGCGGGGCCGATCCCGGGGATGTCCTCGAGGTCGAAACGCCGCATGAACTCGGCTTCCTCTCCCGGAGGCACGATGCAGACGCCCGCCGGCTTGGCGAGTCCGGTGGCGAGCTTGGCGATGAGGCGCCGGGTGCCGCCTCCCGCGGAAACCGAAATGCCGGTGCGCGCCAACACGGTATCGCGGATGCGCCGGGCGGTGTCTTCGAAGGACTCCCCGGCCAGCATCCGCTCCGTGCCCGAGAGATCCAGGTAGAATTCGTCGATGGAAGCCGGTCTGACCACGGGCGACAACTCTTCCAACGCGCGCCGAACTTCCCGGCTGCGCCGCACGCACGCAGCCCTCGGCACGGGAACCACCGCGGCTCCGGGACACAGGCGGAGCGCCTGCGCGGTGGGCATCGCCGAGCGGACGCCGTGTTTGCGCGCCTCGTAGGAGGCCGACGCGACCACGCCCCGACCCTCCGGCGTCCCCCCGACGATCAGCAGTCGCCGACGTCCCGCGCCATCGGGATCCTCGAGGCGCGCCACCTGCACGAAGAAGCTGTCGCAGTCGACCAGAAGAATGCGCGGCGGGTTCATCTTCAGCGTCCAGGTTCTCCCGCGGCCAGTGGTGGAACTCCGGGGCACTTGCCTGTAAGATACGATGCCGATTCCCCGACATACCACGCCTCGTCCCGGTGAGGTGCCCGGGAGAACGTCCCCTTCATACAGCGGAGCCTGCGACCATGGCCTATCCCCACGAGCTTCCGGACCTCGGTTACGACTACGATGCGCTCGAGCCGCATATCGACGCGCGCACGATGGAGATACACCACTCGAAGCACCACGCGGCCTATACCGCCAATCTCAACGCGGCGCTCAAGTCGCATCCCGGCCTCCAGGACCGCAGCGTGGAAGACCTGCTGGGCAACATGGGCGACGTCCCCGAGGCCATTCGCGGCGCGGTGCGCAACAACGGCGGCGGATACGTCAATCACGCGCTTTTCTGGGACCTGATGACGCCCGGCGGCGCGGACGCCCCCAGTGGTGACCTGGCATACGCGATCGAGGCTGCCTTCGGCTCCGTCGACGAGCTGAAGAGCCGGGTCAACACAGCGGCCATCACCCGCTTCGGCTCCGGCTGGGGTTGGGTGGTCGCCACCGATTCCGGACTGGCGGTGCGCTCCACGGCGAACCAGGACAGCCCGCTCATGGATGGCCAGACCCCGATCCTCGGCGTGGACGTGTGGGAGCACGCGTACTATCTGCGCTATCAGAATCGCCGGCCCGACTATCTCACCGCGTGGTGGAGCACGGTCAACTGGGACGTCGTGGCCGCCAACTTCGCCGCCGCCGGGTAAGGCCACCCGCCAGACGTCGTCGCATTCCGCGCTCCGCACCGGCGTCGCCGTTCTCGCACCTCGGTCGCAAAGTGCCTTCCCAGCTGACGTTGGACACGGCCCCATGCTTCCGGCTCCGGGCCCGCCATGTCGTTGTAAACCCTTGCGGACGGGGGAGAATCGGCGTATAGAATACACGCTGCGCACTCTAAACAAATGAAGTTTGGAGATGGTCGGAGTGGGGCGATCCGGTCACCCTCCCGCTACAGCTTGGATCTGGATGGGAGACGATGGGACGATACGGCATTCGGGCAGGAGTCCTGGTCTGCGGCGCACTGCTGGCCGCGGGGCTCGCGCCCTCCTCATCCGCTGCGCAGAGCCTCCGCGGGTCGTCCCGCTCGCTGACCGCCCAGAACGCGCAGGCGCGGGCCCACGACTTCACCTACCTGCGGGACGCCGCTCACGTGCGGCGGTTTGTCGAGCTGGGCTACCTGGTGCCGCTGTACGGCAACCGGGACTATGACATCGATGACGAGGTCAGCTTCCCGTACGCCCGTCCCCAGGTTCGCACCTTCGTGGAACGGCTGGCGGGGCAGTATCGCAGGGCCTGCGGGGAAGTCATGGTCGTCACCAGCCTGACACGCGCGCTCAACCGGCAGCCCCCCAACGCCTCCAGCCGCTCGGTGCATCCCACCGGCATGGCCGTCGACCTGCGCCGGTCCAACCATCGCCCCTGCCGCGCATGGCTGGAGGATGTCCTGCTCTCCCTGGAAGCGAACGGGGTCCTGGAGGCCACGCGCGAGTCCCGCCCCCCCCACTACCACATCGCCCTGTATCCCGAACCATACACCCGCTACGTCGAGGGCCTGAGGACGCGAGCCGTCCAGGCGACAGAGACCCGGGTGGCGGCCGCGACGGATGCGGCGGAGGCTGCGTCGGCGGAGGATGTCGCGGCAGCGGGTGCCGGCAGCCGATCGTATCGCGTGCGCTCCGGAGACGCACTGTGGGACATTGCGCGCGCGTACGGGACGACGATCGCGGCGATCCAGCAGTCGAACAACCTTCTGGGCAGCCGGATCTATCCGGGTCAGGTCCTGACGATCCCGCCGGGTGGCGGAGTCGGCGTACAGGCCATGCACCTGAGTTACCGGGTGCAGCGGGGGGATTCCCTGTGGGACATCGCGCGCGCGCACGGCACGACGATCGCTGCGCTGCGGCGGTCGAACAACCTGCGGGGCAGCCGAATCTACCCGGGTCAGGTGCTCAACATCCCCACGCAGTTCCGGTAGCGGCCGGAGCGGCTCTGGAGCCGGGTAGTCCCGGATTCGACATTCGGTAGTCCCGGAACGCCATCCCCGGCAGGATCCCCGGACGCCATCTTTCATGGCATGAACGGGGGATTCACACTTTTCGAGTGCCTAGTGGTGCTGGCCATCGTCGGCATCGGGATCGCGCTGGGGATGCCTGCCCTGCAACTGCACCGTGATCGCTGGGCCGTGACTCAGGCGCGCGAAGCCAGCGCGGGGCTGCTCGCCCGCGCCCGGATCGACGCGCTGGGGTCCGGTGCCTCGCAGGTCACGATTGTGCCGGGCCGCGGGCACATCGAGCGCAGCCTCGGGGGCACATTCCGGGAGCGTGTCGACCTGGGAGACCGCTACGGGGTTTCGCTCGACATGTCGGGGCGGGATACTCTCGCGACCATCGAATTCAATGCGCTCGGACTTGGCCGGATGTCTGCCCGTACGCTTCGTTTCGGGCGGGGCGCAACACATGCGTCGCTGGTGATTTCCACCTACGGGCGGGTATCCCGGCGATGAGTGGGTCGAGCTGGGCGCCTCCTGCGGCGGCCGTGTCCGCGGGATTCACGCTCGTAGAGGCCATGCTGGCCATCGTGCTCCTGTGCACGGGTCTGTTGGCAGCGGCCGCGCTCGGCACCGCATCGCTTCATTCCTGGCGGCGCGCCGGAGAACTGTCCGCCGCGGTGGTGGCGGCGGGGGAGATCGCCGACTCCCTCGGGCTCTTCGGGGCATCGGGCGGCGCGACGCGCCAATACCCGTGGGGGGCGCTCGTCTGGGACGATCCGGTTCCCCTGGGAGGGAGGCTCCTGCAGGTGGTCATCCGGGCCAGCGCGCACGACACCACAAGAGCGGAGTTGCTGCGCGTCACGACAATCGTGCCGGCACCCTGACATGGGCGCGCCACACCCGCGGGCAGCCGCTTCTCGCCAGGGATCATCGATCGTGGAGGCCCTTACCGCCATGGTGCTCCTGGTAGCGGTCATGGCGGCGGCGCTGCAGACGCTGACGACCCTTCGACATGCCCTTTGGAGCGTGACAGAAGACGCGCAGGTGCGCGAAACGAGAAGGATCACACGGTACACGCTCGCGCAGGAACTGAGGACGGGGCTTGCCGGCATCGACTGGGTGGCAGGCGCCGGAGATTCCGTTGCCTTGAGGGCGTTTCGGGGAACGGGGGTAGGTTGCGCCACCGTCCCTCAGCCCCTTTGGGCGGTGCGCTACACCGGACTGCGCCGACCCGACCCCGCCAAGGACTCCGTGCTCGTCCTCGCCGCCGATGGGGTGTGGCGTGTCGCGGAACTCGTCCGGGTTCGGACCGGCGCATGCGGCGATGGCGCCGCGGGTGAGGTTTGGGTACTGAACCCAGCGGTACCGGAGGCGGTCGTGGGACGAGTATTCGAACGGGGCAGCTACCACGTCGCTGCGGGTGCCTTCCGCTACCGCCCGGGCCGAGGGGGGCGCCAGCCGCTCACCGCGCAGGTCCTGCGAACAGGCGCAGGCGTCGGCTCGAGGGTGTCGGGCCGCGGGGCCGGACTCGATCTGCGGCTGGCCTTCGGCCAGGCTCCCGTTGCGACCACAATTGACTCGGCGCGCGTGTGGCCGCGGGAGACCTGGCCGTGAGGAGCGTCACCGGCCCGGAAGACGCGGGCGCCGGGGGATTCGCGATCCCGTTAATCCTCATGGTGCTGCTCGCCGCGACCGCCTTCGGACATCTCCTCCACTACCTGGCGCACCAGGAACTGACGGTAGCTCGAGCGGAACGCGACCTGCTGATCGCACGGCTCGCCGCGGAGGGCGGAGTGCGCGCGGTGACCGGCACGGCGACGGGGCTGCTCGCGGCGGTGCCGGTCGGGGACAGCACGGTGGTCGAGGGTGCGCACGGGCAGCGAGGTGCCTATCGCGTGGCCGCGCATCGCCTTACACGCGAGATCCACCTGCTTGCGGGGGAGGGCCTGGTGAACGGTGCAGCCCGCGCGAAGGTCGGGCGGCTGACCTGGGCGCTCGACGCAGGCGCCCGCATCAGCACGTTCCCGGCGGCGGTCGCTGCTCGGGCCAGCATCACGGTAACGGATTCGGCGCGTATTGCGGGTGACCGCGTTACGGCTGCGCCGTTGGCCTGGGGTGCTACCGAGTGCGCACCGCAGCTTCCGGTGGCGGATTCGATCTTCCCGCACGGCGTAGTAGCCGAGAGCGGGCGCTGGGTGCCCCCGGCTGCCACCCCCGAGTCGGCCCGGCGGCAGCGGCTGGCTCTCGACCTGAATCCGCCGTCCCTGAATCTGGGAGTCCTCTCCTTCCAGGATCTTGCGGAGCTGGCCGACATCACGCTCGGCATCGCTGGCGGCAGTACGCGCGTCCATCTCGGCAGCGGTTGTCCCGCAACTGCGGCGGGCAATTGGGGCACGCCCCTGAGTCCCGGCGGAAGCTGCGGGGCCTACCTGCCGGTCGTCGTTGTCCGCGGGTCGCTGGAGGTGACCGGCGGCGAGGGACAGGGGGTGCTCGTGGTGGACGGGGGCGCAAGCTTCCTGGCGAACGCAACCTTCGCGGGGCTGGTGCTGGCGACGCAGGCCGTCCGCCTTGCCGACGATGCCCGCGTTGCCGGGTGGATCCGCTCGGGCGACCGCGTCCTCCTGGAAGGACGGGCTCTGGTGGAGGCGTCCGCCTGCGCCGGCCTGCGCGCGCTCAGCCATGCCGGACTCCGGACGATGCGGGCCCTGCCGGCAGGCTCCTGGCTCGAGCCCGTCTAGGCCGATGGGCTGGTTCAGGCGCGGGCAAGTGTCCCTTGGGCTCGATGTCGGGAGCCGATACCTCAAGGTCGTACAGATGAGCCATGCGAGGCACGCTCCCGAAGTCTCCCGGATTGCGATGCGCGCGTTGACGGAGGGAAGCGATGATGCACGCGCCGGCACTGCCGTGGTTGAAGCGGTCGTCAAACTGTTCCGGGACTCCGGACTGAAGCAGGGTCGAGTAGTGACCGGCGTCGCGGGTCACGGTGTCATTGCCAAGCGGATCGAATTGGAGCGCATGAAGCCGTCCGAGTTGCGGGAGGTAATCCGCTGGGAGGCCGAACAGCATCTTCCCTTCGATACCGCCAGCGTCGAACTGGACTTCCAGATCCTCACCCCCGGGGATCCCATGGACGTCCTTCTGGTGGCAGCCAAGCGCGACCTGGTGCATGAGGCCACCGAAGTCGTGCGCACTGCCGGGCTCACGGTCGAAGTCCTTGACGTAGATGGCTTTGCGCTGAGAAATGCCTTGATCCACAACCATCCCGAAGCGGCCGAGGGTGTCGTTATGGCCGCCGACATTGGCTGGGAGACGACCACTGTGGTCGTTGTGGAGGAAGGAATCCCCGCTGTCACGCGCGATTTCCACTTCGGCGTGCGCTCCCTGTGCAAGGCCGCCCAGCGGGAGACGGGCCTGGGGGCACGGTCTACGGAAGCCATGATTCGCGGTCAGCGGGTATCGCCCGGCCTACGGGCGGTCATCGAGTCCGCCGCGGACGAAATGGCCGTGGGACTGGGGAGGGCGTCGGCCTTCCTGAAGACGAGGTCCGCCGACCTTGGTCTAGGGCGCGTCTACCTGAGCGGCGGGGGTGCCCGGATCCCGGGTCTGGCCGAGGCGCTGGGCCGCATCCTCTCCGTCGAAACACACGTCGCCAACCCCTTCGAACGAATTCCCGTCCGTCCCGATGCCTGCGTTGATGTCGAGCTGGAAGAGGTCGCGCCCATGCTGTTGTTGCCGGTGGGTCTGGCGTTGCGCTCATTCCCACGGAGTCGCGACCGGTGATCGAAATCAACCTGATGCCCGGGGGGACGGGCCACGCCGCGCGCAGGCGGCGATCGTCAGCGAATGCGTCGCCTTCGAAAGCCGCGTCGCCGTGGCACCTGGCGGCGAGCGTTCCCGGGCTGGCCACCCTCCTGGTGCTGGCGTTGCTTCACCCGGGTGCCCGCGATCGTCAGCGAGTTCTGGAGGATCGAGTCACTCAAGCCATGGGCGACTCGACCGCACTGGCCGGTCTGATCTCCTCTGCGGACCAATTGCGTGCCGGACGCGATTCCGTGGCCGCGCGAGTGCGGGTTATCCGGGAGCTCGACCAGGGGCGGTACGTCTGGTCCCACATCCTCGATGAAGTGGCGGCTGCAATGCCGGAGTTCACCTGGTTGACGCGTATCGCGGAAGCGGGCGGTGGGGACAGGGTCCAGGTGGAGATCGAGGGACGAACCGCCAACACCTTTGCCCTGACGCGCTTCATGAACCGGCTGGAGGTCTCTCCCTTCCTGACTTCCGTCAGCCTGGTCGGTACCGAGCAGGTGGCGGAACGACTGCCGGACGGTGCGGAGTGGGTCCTCAGCGCCTTTGTGCTCCGTGTTTCCTACCAGCCCCGCGCATCGGTGAGCAACCCGGCATGATGATCGCGATCCCGGGTTCGCGGCCCGCGCTGCTGGCGGCCGTGCTGGTGACGCTGGCCGCGGCTCTGTTCTACCGCGAGCACCGCCGCCGGGACGGGGAGGTGCAGCGGCTGACGCGCCGTCTGGAGCGGTTGGAGGCCGGAAACGAACGCGCTCGGAACCTGCTGCCCGAGGGGACCGCGCAACTTGCGAGCCGGCTGAGACGCTACTCGGATCACATCGCGCGGCTCGAGCAGTTGATCCCCCGCACCGAGGAGGTCCCGGCGCTTCTGGAGTCACTGGCGGCCGAGGCCCGGCGGTCAGGGCTCGGAGACCTGGCCTTCATGCGCCCCGGAGAGGAGGAAGCGAATCCGTTCTACACGAGCCGGACTTACGAAATGTCCGTGGTGGGCGGCTACCACGAGGTGGCCCGTTTTCTCACCGCGGTCGCGTCACTGCCGCGCATCGTTACGCCGATGGAACTCGAGATGATCTCGATCCCCGATCCGGCCGTGGAGGAGGGTCCGGCGGTGCGCGCCCACTTTCGGATCGAGACATTCGTCCGTCCGCCGGCAGGGACGGAGCCCGCCCTCGGCGGGTCTAACGGAACGCCAGCGGAGGTCGTCCGATGAATGTGAAACCGTTACTCATGGTCGCCCTGGTGGTCCCGCTGCTTGTCCCCCGGACCATCATCCAGCAGGCTCGACCTTCGGCGTCCTCCGGCGAGGGCGTCTCCGGGACGCAGTCCGACGCGAACCTGAGCGACGAGACGGGCGAACCGGGTCTCGACCGCGAAGTCTTCGTCTACCCGGCAGGCGACCGGCGTGACCCGTTTGAACGGCCTCTGCCCGCTAACTCGGCGGGCACCAGATTCGAGGACCTTCGGCTCATCGGCGTCATCCATTCCCCCAACGCCGGGGAGAGCATCGCTCTGGTCAGTTCCGGGACGGCGGTCCCGGCGGCCGCGGGCGCCACCGGTGAACGCACGTATCGCCTTCGCCAGGACGTGGTTCTCGGCGAAATGAGAGTCCTCCGGGTCGAGCCGGAGTACGTGATCGTAGAGATCCGCCGGTTCGGCATTGGAGAGCAGCGGGAGCTGCACCTGAGTCGGCCACCAGGGAGGTTGGGGCGATGAGACCGATGCTGACCGCGTGGCTGTGCCTTGGGTGGCCGTGGATGAGTGTTTCCGTCGTCCACGGCGAGGCGTCCCCAGGTGCGCCCGGCTCCCGGGATGTTCACCTCGCCGGCGAGGCTACCCCTGCAATGCTCGCACGGCAGGTTGCTCAGCCGCCGCCCGGGGAACCGCGCATCACCGCCACCTTCGTCTCCGCTCCCCTCCGGGACGTGCTCTTCACATTCTCGGAGTTCGCGGGCATCTCCATCGTCCCCGGGGCCGACGTGTCCGGCATCGTGTCGGCCGATATCCGGGACCAGCCCTGGGACGAAGCCCTTCGCGTCATTCTCGATTCGCACGGGCTGGCCGCGCGCGAGCTCGAAAACGGCATACTCAGGGTGGACTACATTGAGAACCTGAATCGGCGCGAAGACGTTGAACCCCTCGAGACCGGGGTGTTTCACATGAGCTACGCGACCGCCGCCGACCTGCTGCCCGCCGCGCAATCGCTCCTGAGCGACCGCGGCAGCGCATCCCTCTCGCTGGCCACCAACAGCGTCATCGTGACGGATGTCCCCAGAGCGCTGGCCCAGGTCGAAGCGCTCGTCGAGGAACTCGACATCCGCGCTCCCCAGATCACCATCTCCGCGCGGATCGTCTTCGTGAACCGAACCGGTCTGGAGGAACTCGGGGTCGCTTATGATCTCCGTGACTCGCGGGGCCACCTTTCGTTGCTCCCGTCCGGCGCAGCGAATCCCGGCGAAGACACCGGGGGGACGGGCGCAGAGGCCCCCGGGAGCGAGGCAGCCGGCGAAGCGGTCAGCGGCGACATGGTGTTGTTGGACGGAAGCTCCATCTCCGCACTCGGCAACGCAGCAACCCGCATCTCGGGGTCCGCGCTCTCCGTGCTGACCTCGCTGGTGTTGGGACGGCACACGCTGCTGGCCTTCCTGGAAGCGCTCGAGACACTCAACCTGTCTCGCATGGAGGTGGCCCCGTACATCTCCGTGCTGGACAACCAGACCGCCCGCATCCTGGTGGGCGAACGCACGCCGATCAGGGTGCTGGACGCAGGTGCCGGAAGCGCGGGAGGACTGCAGTCTCCGGTCGTGCCCACGGCTGCCGTGGAAATCCAGGAGACGGGTATCGTCTTCGAGGTAACCCCGCATGTCGCCGAGGGAGGCCATGTCCTGCTCGACCTGCATGCGGAACGCTCCTTTGCGGAGTTTACCCCGGCCGCGTCCGACGCCGGAGTCATCTTCCATACGCAGGAAGCGTCTTCCCGCGTGCTGGTTCAGGACGGCGAAACGGTGGTCATCGGCGGTTTGGCGGTGACCGAGGAGATCGAGAGCCGCTCGGGCATTCCTCTGCTGATGAGGATCCCGGTGCTCGGCGCCCTCTTCCGCGTCGACCGCAGGCAGACGATCCAGCGCGATCTGGTCATCCTGGTGACGCCGTACATCGAGACCTGATTGCAGCTCGGGCGCAGGCTGCGAGCCCGGCTTCCGCCCGGGTCGCGGCATACGCGCCGGGTTGACGACCGGGGGAGGGTTGGCTATGACTCCGCCAAACCACTCTCGGGGAGATTCAACCACATGAGGCGAATCAGCTTTCGGACGGCCGGCGAGTCCCACGGACGCGGCCTGCTGGCGATTCTGGAAGGGCTGCCGGCAGGGATGCCGCTCTCGACCGAGCGCGATGTCGACCCCGACATGAAGCGTCGCATGGCCGGCTACGGCCGCGGCCGCCGCATGCAGATCGAAGCGGACCGCATCGAACTGATCTCCGGCGTGCGTCTGGGCGAGACGCTCGGCTCTCCCATCGGGATGCTGCTCTGGAACCGCGACTGGAAGAACTGGACTACGGCGATGAGCCATGCTCGGCCGGATCCCGAAGGCAACCCCAAGGCGTTGCGCCGCATGCATCTGCCGCGCCCGGGACACGCCGATCTGGTCGGGGTGCTCAAGTATGACCGGCACGACACCCGCGACATTCTGGAGCGGGCGAGCGCACGCGAGACGGCCGCCCGGGTGGCGTGCGGCGCCGTCGCCAGGACCCTGCTCCGGGAGTTCGGGATCACGGTGGGGTCGCACGTGACCTCGATCGGGGATATCGAGGCCACTCTCCCGCGCGAGCTTCCGGCCGACCTCAACGCCGCTGCGGACGCCTCGCCGGTACGAATGCTGGATCCGGACGCGGCGGACCGCGTCATCGCGTCCATCGACCGGGCCAAGGAGGAAGGAGACACGCTCGGCGGCATCTTCGATGTCGTGGTCCGGCATGTGCCGGTGGGCCTGGGGAGCTACATCTCCTGGGACACCAAGCTGGATGGCCGCCTGGCGGGGGCGATGATGTCGATTCACGCCATCAAGGGGGTCGAACTGGGCCTCGGGTTCGAGGGCGCCCGACGATTGGGGTCGCGCGTGCACGATCCTATTCAGCCCGCCCCCGGCGACCGGCCACCGAGCGGGTACGCACGCCCCTCCAACCGGGCCGGCGGCCTGGAGGGCGGGGTCACAACCGGCGAGCCTCTCGTCATCCGCGCCGCCATGAAGCCCATCTCGACGCTGCGCAAGCGGCTGCCCAGCGTGGACCTGCGGGACGGGTCGGTGGCCGACGCCGCCGTGGAGCGAAGCGACGTCTGCTCCGTGCCCGCAGCGGCGGTGGTGGGCGAGGCCATGGCCGCCCTCGTGGTGGCCGACGCCCTCATCGAGAAGTTCGGGGGCGACAGCCTCTCCGAGATGCGCCGGAACTACGAGGGCTACACCGCCTACCTGCGCGACCGGCGGCAGCGTCATGAATGACCCGGCCGACGGCGGGAGTGCCCCGCCCCCTCCTTCCCGGATCCTCCTGATTGGCTTCATGGCCAGCGGGAAGTCGGCCGTCGGTCGCGAGGTGGCGCGGCTGCTCGGCTGGCGGTTCGTCGACTTCGACGTGGAAATCCGGCGCCACACGGGGCGTGACATCGCGGACATCTTCGACCGCGGCGGCGAGGGGGAGTTCAGGGCCATCGAGGCGCGGGTGGCGCGCCGCCTGCTCCGCCGCGACCGGACCGTCCTCGCGTCGGGGGGCGGCTGGGCCGCCCAGCCCGGGCACATGGAGGGGGTGGCCGCCGACACGCTGTCCGTCTGGCTCAAGGTCACTGCGGAGACCGCGGTGGAGCGGGCCCGCAGGCAGGGCGTCGATCGACCTCTCCTCGATGTCCCCCGACCCGTCGAGCACTCCCGGCGCTTGCTTGCCCGCCGGGAACCGTACTACCGTCTCGCCCGCTTGACACTCGACAGCGAGGACGTTTCCGTAGCCGCACTGGCGGACCGGATCGCGCGTCTCGCCCGCCAGGGGATCGAACCAGCCTCCAGCCCGCCGCCAGCCCACCCATCATGAAGCTCGTCATCGTCGAATCGCCCGCGAAGGGCAAGACCATAGAGCGCTTTCTTGGCCGGGACTATGAAGTGGCTGCGAGCTTCGGCCACATCCGCGACCTGCCGCGCACCGCCAAGGAGATTCCCGCGCGCCTTCGCTCGCAGCCATGGGCCAGGCTGGGCGTTGACGTCGACGGAAACTTCGAGCCGGTCTACGTGATTCCCCCGGAGTCGAAGAAGCACATCAGCGCGCTTCGCAAGAAGGTCCACAGCGCGGACGAAATCATCCTCGCGACCGACGAGGACCGTGAGGGAGAGTCCATCAGCTGGCACCTCCTCGAAGTCCTCAAGCCGCGCATCCCGGTTCAACGCATCGCATTCCACGAGATCACGTCGAGCGCCATCAGGGCCGCTCTTGAGGATCCGCGCCAGGTGGACGGAAAGCTGGTCCGCGCACAGGAGACCCGCCGCGTCCTTGATCGCCTGTTCGGTTACTCGCTCTCACCCGTGCTCTGGAAGAAGGTGCGAGCCGGGCTGAGCGCCGGCCGCGTGCAGAGCGCCGCGCTGCGTCTCGTGGTGGAGAGGGAAGAGGAGCGCCAGAGGTTCAGGTCCTCCGAGTTCTGGGCCGTGAAGGCAACCCTCGCCGAAGCTGTGACCGCGGGGCGGAACGGCGAGGACGCCGGCTTCGCCGCCGATCTGATCCGCACCGGTGGCAAGACCGTGGCCACCGCGAAGAACTTCGACGCCAGGACCGGTGCGCTGCGGCGCTCCGCGGGCGTGGTGGTGCTGGATGAAGCTGCGGCGGCCCGCGTTGCCCGGGAGGCGACGGCGACCCGTCCCTGGCGGGTCGGGCGCGTCGAGGAGAAGGAGTCCCGGCGGCGCCCGGCGCCCCCCTTCATAACCTCCACCCTGCAGCAGGCGGCAAGCTCCAAGCTGCGCTTGACGCCCAGGCGGACGATGAGGCTGGCGCAGCAGCTCTACGAGGGGGTCAATCTGGGTGGGGGCGACCGCCAGGGTCTGATCACCTACATGCGCACCGACTCCGTGAGCCTCAGCCAGGCCGCGCTGGCGGAAACTGCCGGGTTCATCCGCGAAAAGCTCGGGGCCAGCTACCATCAGCGGCGTCAGTTCGCGACCCGCTCCCGCAGCGCACAGGAAGCGCACGAAGCCATCCGCCCGACCTCGATCCGCCGCACTCCCGAGTCGCTCCGCGGGATACTGGACGCCGACCAGCTCAAATTGTATGGGCTGATCTGGCGGCGCGCCGTGGCTTCGCAGATGGCCGACGCCCGCATAGCCCGCACCATCATCGAGTTCAGGGTGGACGCGGGCGAACACGGCCACGTCTTCCAGTCGGTCGGCACGGTGGTGCGTTTCGACGGGTTCCTGCGGGTGTGGGGCACGAGTCGCAAGGACGTCATCCTGCCTCGGCTGGTGGAGGGTCAGACCGTGGGCGGAGATGAGCCCGCGCCGGCGAACCCTCCCTCCGGGGACGAGCCGGCTGCGCGCATCGACGTCATCGAAGTCAAGCCCTTGGGCAACCGCACGCAGCCACGCTCGCGCTTTTCGGAGGCGACGCTGGTGCGCAAGCTCGAGGAGGAAGGCATCGGGCGACCTTCCACGTACGAACCCACACTCGCCAAGCTCCGCGAGCGCAACTACGCAATCCGCAAGAAGGGCGTCCTGGTGCCCACCTACGTGGGCCTGTGCGTCACACATCTGCTGCGCGACCACTTCCCGCACTACGTGGATCTCAAGTTCACGGCAGGAATGGAGGATGCCCTCGACCGCATCGCCGGCGGATCCGTCGATCACGTGCGTTTCCTCTCGGACTTCTTCCGGGGCGATGGCGACGGCGCGCCCGGCCTGGAGAGGCGGATCGAGGAAGAACTTCCCCGCATCGACTATCCCGCCCTGGCCGTGGGCGACGACCCGGCTACGGGCGATCCCCTCCTCGTGCGCATCGGCAAGCAGCATGTCTTTCTCCAGCGCGGCAAGGCGAAGGACAGCCCAAGGGCGACGCTCCCGGTGGACCTGCTCATCGATGAACTGACTCCCGAAAAGGCCTCGGAACTGATCGAGGCGCGGCTGCGCGGCAGGAGCCCGCTCGGGCGGGACGACGAAACCGGACTCAACGTCTACGCCCGCAACGGCCCGTTCGGCCCCTATGTTCAATTGGGTGAAGACGATGCGGAGCCGAAGCGAGCCAGCCTCCCGAAGGGAATGTCACCCGAACAGGTCGATCTGGGCTTCGCTCTCCGGCTGCTGTCACTTCCCCGCATGCTGGGAGAGGATCCCGGGACGGGGCAGCCGGTGAAGGCCGGGCTGGGCAGGTACGGTCCCTACGTCAACCGGGCGAAGACCTACCGCAACCTCGACTCGGTGGAGCGGGCGTTCGAAATCACGCTGGGGGAAGCGCTCCAGCTCCTGGAGGTCAGGCCGCGCAGGCCCGTGCTCGCGGTCGCAGGCCGGCACCCGGAGACGGACGAACCCCTGAACATCTACAGGGGGCGCTACGGGCCCTATGTCACGGACGGCAAGGTGAACGCCAGCATCCCGAAGGGCCGGAGTCCCGAGTCCCTCGGAGTCGACGAGGCGCTCGATCTGCTGGCCCGGGCCGCCGCGCGCAAGGCCGCCGGCAAGGGCGGCCGCCGCACCAGAACCGCCCGGACCCGCAGGCGGCGGTGAGGAGGCGCGGGGCCGCGTGAGCGTGAGTCCGGAGGCCGGCGAGTTTCTGCGGTCGCTGGCCGACGAACGACAACTCTCCCCGAACACGGTCTCCGGCTACCGGCGCGACATTCGGGACTTCGAGCGCTTCTTCGCCGACTACACCGGGCATGCCGGCTGGAACTGGACCGACGTCGACCGACTCGCCCTCCGGGGCTTCCTCGGACACTGCCGCCGCCGCCGGCTTTCCCGGCGCACCTCCGGGCGCAAGCTCTCGGCGCTCCGCTCCCTTTTTCGCTTCCTGCACCTCGAAGGACACATCGAGAGCAATCCCGCGCGCGCTCTGCGCACGCCCCGCGCCGACAAGCGCCTTCCCGGACACATGTCGCAGGCCGACGCGGAGGCCGTCTTCCGTGTTGCAGAGGCGCGCGCGGCCGAGAACACCTTTCTCGGCACCCGCAACCTGGCCATCCTGGAGATCCTCTACGGAAGCGGGGTGCGCCTGGCCGAGCTCCACGGGCTCGATCGCGACCGCATCGACCTGATCTCCGACCGCGTGCGCGTGATGGGGAAGGGCCGCAAGGAGCGCATCGTCCCGCTGACCGGGGCCGCGGTCCGGGCGCTCAGGCGCTACGAACCGCACCGGGAGCGCGTGGTATCGCTGAACGACGGCGACCGCCGCGCCGCCATCGTAGGCCGCCACGGCCGCCGCCTCTCGCGGCGCTCCATCCAGTATGTCGTGCGAAGTGCGCTGGAACGCGGGGCAGAGGCGGAGGGGCTTTCCGTTCACTCGCTCCGGCACAGCTTCGCGACCCATCTCCTCGACTCCGGTGCCGATCTGGTGTCGGTCAAGGAACTGCTGGGCCACATCTCGCTTTCCACGACGCAGATCTACACGCACACATCCAGGGAACGACTCAAGCGCATCTACCGCGGCGCGCACCCGCGTGCCTGACGCGGCGGGACCCGAGCCCGCCTGACCCGTCGGGACCCCCGTTCGCGCGGATTCCCGGATGCCATCGACCGCACCCGCTCCTCGTCCGGGTGTACTCTTGGCATGACTGGATGCATCTTTCGCTCGCTGATCCTCCCATTCGCACATGGGGCTTCGCGGCTTCCTTCCCTCACCAGACCCGAGAACACATGACCACGCAGAGTTTCCACGGCACCACCGTGCTCGCGGTCCGCAAGGGGGGCCAGGTCGCCATGGGGGCCGACGGTCAGGTCACGATGGGGGACACCATCGTGAAAACCGCGGCCCGCAAGGTCCGTACGCTCAAGGACGGCCGCTTCCTCGCCGGGTTTGCGGGGGCGGTCGCGGACGCGTTCACGCTCTTCGAAACGCTGGAGGCCAAGCTGGAGCAGTTCCCCTCCAACCTGACGCGCGCCTGCGTGGAAATGGCAAAGGACTGGCGCACGGATCGCGCGCTGCGTCGCCTGGATGCCCTGCTGGTGGTGGCCGACACCGAACACCTGTTCCTGATCGGAGGAGACGGCAACGTCCTCGAACCCGACGACGAGGTGGTGGCGATCGGCTCGGGAGGCGCCTATGCCCTGGCCGCGGCTCGCGCGCTCAGGGCGCATGCCCCGCTTTCCGCTTCGGAGATCGTGCGCGCCAGCCTGGCGATCGCCGGCGAAATCTGCGTCTACAGCAACGAAGAGATTACGGTTCTGGACCTGGGGTCCGAGTCCGAGAGGTTGTGATGGCTGTTTCAACGACGGAGCCCACGGCGCCTTCCGCAGCCGCGGCCGAGACCGACGCCGTGCCCGACTGGCTCGAGCAGCTCACGCCCCGCCAGATCGTGACGGAGCTGGACAAGTACATCGTGGGCCAGGAGGAGGCCAAGCGCGCGGTCGCCATCGCGATGCGCAATCGTTGGCGCCGGCAGCGCGTCGAGGACGAACTGAGGGACGAGATCCTGCCCAACAATCTGATCCTCATGGGCACCACCGGTGTCGGAAAGACCGAGATCGCCCGCCGCCTGGCCCGGCTGACGGGCGCGCCCTTCGTCAAGGTCGAGGCGTCCAAGTTCACCGAGGTGGGATACGTGGGCCGGGATGTCGAATCGATGATCCGCGACCTGGTCGACACCTCGGTGAACATGGTGCGCGCCGAGCGCGAGGACAGCGTCCAGGAAGAAGCCGAGCGCCGGGTCGAGGAACAGCTTCTCGACCTGCTGCTTCCGCCCATGGACGGGCGCACCCCTCCGGCGGGACCCGTGGTGGTCGCCGACGGCGTTCCCAAGGTCTTCGTCGCCGGTCCTCATGGCGTGCAGGAGCATGCCGCCGGCGAGGAGCTGAGCGAGGAGGACGAGCGCCTCATCATGCGTCGGCAGCGCACCCGCGAGAAGCTCCGCAGCCTGCTGCGGGACGGGCAGCTCGAGGAGCGGGAAGTCGAGGTGGAGGTCAGCCAGGCTCCGGCCATCGACGGCATGATGGTGCCCATGGGCGGCATGGAGGGCATGGAATACAACTTTTCCGAGATGCTCCAGGAGATGCTTCCCAAGCGCACCAAGCGACGCAGCGTGACCGTCGCGGAAGCGCGCCGCATCCTCATCCAGGACGAACTGGACCGGCTCGTGGACATGGACGAGGTCGTCAACGAGGCGCTTATCCGCGCGGAAGACATGGGGATGATCTTCCTGGACGAGATCGACAAGATCGCGGGCGACCGCGGCGGCTACGGGCCCGACGTCAGCAGGGGAGGGGTCCAGCGCGACCTGCTGCCGGTGGTGGAGGGCTGCAACGTCCAGACCAAGTACGGGCTGGTGCGCACCGACCACATCCTCTTCATCGCCGCCGGCGCCTTCCACGTTTCCAAGCCCAGCGACCTCATTCCGGAGCTCCAAGGCCGCTTTCCCATCCGCGTGGAACTGCACAGCCTCGACGAAGGACACTTCAAGCGCATCCTGCAGGAGCCGCGCAACGCCCTGCTGGTGCAGTACCAGGCGCTCATCGAGACCGAGGGTGCACGGGCCGAGTTTACGGCCGGCGGCGTCGAGGAGATCGCGCGCATCGCCGCGCGCCTGAACGAACGGATGGAGAACATCGGCGCCCGGCGCCTGCAGACCGTCATGACGACGCTCCTGGAAGAGGTACTCTTCGAGCTGCCCAGCGAGGAGATGGAGCGCCCGCTCGTCGTCGACCGCGAGTTCGTGCGCACGCACCTGGAGGAGATCGCGGAGGACGAGGACCTGCGCCGATATATCCTTTAGCGGCCGGTGGAGTGACTCGCCGCAGCATTCGAGCGGCGATGCACCCGTGCCGGATCGCGTTGAATCAGGCGCGCTGCTACGGCCCGAGTGCCCCGATCGGGATCACCCCCACTCCGTCCGCCCTCTCGTAGCCGTATCCTCTCGCCACGATCACCCCCAGCGCCTGGGGCGGTCCGACCAGGTGCGGGTCCACGCGGTTACGAAGCCTGAGCAGATTGCGGGCGCCCTCCTCAATCATCCTCGGCCCCAGCTTGATCTCGAAAGCCGCCCAGCGTCCGTCGCGGGCCTGCACCACGGCATCCACCTCAAGGCGTCCGTCCTCGCGGTAGTGGAAGACCTCGGCGTCGGCGGCCTGGGCGTACACCCGGAGGTCGCGGACGACCATCGACTCGAAGAGAAAACCGAGGAAGCTGAAGTCCCTGAGCAATCGCCCGGGATCGGCTCCCAGCGCAGCCGCGGCCAGGGACGGATCGACGAAGTGGCGGACCGGACGCTTGCGCAGGACCG
This sequence comes from Gammaproteobacteria bacterium, assembly GCA_028819075.1. NCBI lineage: Bacteria > Pseudomonadati > Pseudomonadota > Gammaproteobacteria > Gammaproteobacteria bacterium. Next base: position 114,036 of record JAPPMM010000019.1, on the reverse strand, counting down.
CCCGCGAGCGCAGGTGGGTTGCCCACGCCGGCTGGTTCTCGACGATCATGGCCCTCTCCAGGGCGTTGAGGTAGTCCGCGGCGGTGTGCGGCTTCATGCCCCCGTTGTCGCGGGCCCCCACGTCGGCGACGAGTCGGGATTTCGCAACGGCGGTGCCGACATTGCGGGCCAGGGAACGCAGCAGCAGCCTCACGCGTTGTGGGTCCCGGCGGACGCCATCCACCATCCGAATGTCCACGCGGGCCACCTCGTCCACCTGGCTGCGATTCGCCCGCAGGGCGCGCGCAAGCGGCCAGTCCACGGTTTCGGGCCATCCTCCCCGGCAGATCAGCTCCGCGACCTCGCCGACGGGAATGGTGTGGTCTCCGGCCCCGGGAGGATCCCCCGCAAGCAGGCGCGTCAACGAGATCGCGCCCGACGACCGTCCGGTTTCGTGCAGCGACATGGGGCGCAGGCGAAGCCGGACGATGCGGCGCATTCCTGTGTGCCGGGTGGCGTCGTCCGCGGGGATGGCCGACCCGGTGAGAATGAACTGGCCGACAGTGCGCCGGTCATCGACAGCCCGTCGCACGTGGTTCCAGATCCTCGGCTCCAGTTGCCACTCGTCGATGAGGCGCGGCGGCGACCCTCTCAGCACTTCCGCCGGGTCGGCTTCCGCGAGGTGCCGGGCGTCCTCGTCGATGTCGAGCAGGACTTCGCTCGCTGCAAACTCCCTCGCGGTCGTGGTTTTCCCGCAACCCCGCACGCCCTCGATCACCACGCAACCGGTGGCGCGGAGGAGTTCGCGCATCTCCCGATCCACGGTCCTGGGGAGGTATCGTCTCATTTGGTGGGTCTGGCGGAACAGGAAGTCGGGCTTCGGGAAGAGTCGCGCGTCCACCAGGAAACTAGACTCGCCGGATTGACTACGCAACCAAAAACGGCAGAAAAAGGACGCATGTATCGGCAGAATAGCAACTATATCAGAGGTAGAAATATGACGACGGCGTCGGCAGAAACGTGATACGAGGTGTCTGCGGCCCGTGCAACTCGAGCCCGGTCGATGTCGAGCGGATCGGGATCCTGGACGTGATCCCGGGGGAAGGGTAGCCACACGCTCCCGCCGCGTCCGGGCGAGAATCACTACGTCAAGGATCGGTCCTACCCGCTCGACCCCATCGAATCGCTTCCAGACCGGTCGCATCAGATGCGGATTCGTGACCTTATGCCAAAATGGCAGGCTCCTGCCCCCTGGGCGGCTTCCCCGGCACAGCCGTCCTTGGTAGCTTGGGGGCGCGTCTGCCAAAATGGCAGACTGGAGCAGCCATCCTCCAACGGTCCTCCGATCCGAAGATCGCCTTCCCGAGTCCATGACCCCAGCCCGCAAGAAGGACTTTCTGTCCCTACAGGATTTCACCCGCGACGAACTGGCGTCCTTGCTGGAGCACGCTCGGCGCCTGAAGGCCGGAGAGGGTCCGCGCGCGCCGCTCCGGAGCAAGTCCCTGGCGATGGTTTTCCGCAAGAATTCCACCCGCACCCGGGTGGCGTTCGAGGTGGGCATGGTCCAGTTGGGCGGGCAGGCGCTCTTCCTCTCCGCGGTGGACACGCAGATCGGACGCGACGAGCCGCTCGCCGACACCGCGCGCGTCCTGGGGCGCTACGTGGACGGCATCATGATCCGCACCTTCGATCAGGAGGAGGTGGAGCAACTGGCCCGCTGGGCGCCGATTCCGGTCATCAACGGCCTCACCGACCTCCTGCACCCGTGTCAGCTGCTCGCCGATCTGATGACCATGCAGGAGGAGTTCGGGCCGGGGTTCGACGGGATTCGCGTCGCCTGGATCGGAGACGGAAACAACATGGCCAACTCCTGGCTGAACGCCGCGTCCATTCTCGGCTTCGAGCTGGCGCTGGCGTGCCCCCGGGGCTTCGACCCGGACCCCGAGATCGTGGCGCGCGCCCGCGCGGCCGCCCCCGTGCACCTCACCCGATCGCCGCGCGAGGCCGCCGAGGGCGCCGATGTGGTCACCACCGACGTGTGGGCTTCGATGGGACAGGAGGGCGAGGCGGATGCACGCCGAGACGCTTTTTCGGGCTTTACCGTGGATCGCGCGCTGATGGCGCGGGCCTCCGAACGAGCGATCTTCCTGCATTGCCTCCCCGCCCACCGCGGCGAGGAGGTCACGGAGGCGGTCCTGGAAGGCCCCCGTTCACGCGTGTTCCGGGAGGCGGAGAACCGATTGCACACCCAGAAGGCACTCTTGATCGCACTGCTGGGAGAGGATTGCAATGATGAATGACCGGAGGTGGCAGCCGATGACCGGAAGAGGGACTCCATGAGCGCGGGGCTCGCCCGCACGCCGCTCCATGACGAACACCTTCGGGCCGGCGGCAGGATGGTGCCCTTCGCGGGATACGAGATGCCGGTCCAGTATCGCCGGGGCATCCGCGCGGAGCACAACGCGGTGCGCGAGCGCGCGGGTCTCTTCGACGTCTCGCACATGGGCGAATTCGAGGTGCGCGGCGCCGGGGCTCTCGACCTGGTGCAGTGGCTGACCACCAACGACGCGGGCCGCATGGAGGTGGGGCAGGCGCAGTACTCCGCATTCTGCGACGCGACGGGATGCGTGCTGGACGACCTGCTCGTCTATCGCTTCGAGGACCGCTACCTGCTGGTGGTCAACGCGGCCAACCGCGACAAGGACTGGGCGTGGGTGACGCGGCACGCGTCCGGCTTCGACTGCGAAGTGCGCGACATTTCCGACCGCACCGCCCTGCTGGCACTGCAGGGGCCTTCGGCCGCGGGCATCCTCGCCCGGCTCACCGGAGCGGACCTGGACGCTGTAGGCTACTACCGCTTCACCACCGGCGAAGTCGCCGGCGTGCCGGCGATGGTGGCGCGCACCGGGTATACCGGAGAGGACGGCTTCGAGCTGTACCTGGAGGCCGGCGACGCGCCGGCGGTCTGGCGCGCGCTGCTCGAAGCCGGTGCCGAGCACGGTCTGGAACCCACGGGCCTGGGTGCCAGGGACTCTCTGCGGCTCGAGATGGGATACGCCCTTTACGGCAACGATCTGGACGAGGAACACAGCGCGCTCGAGTCGGGGCTGGGCTGGGTGGTGAAGCCGGGGAAGGGCGACTTTTCGGGGCGTGACGCGCTGGTGCGCCAGAAGGCCGAGGGGATTCCGCGCCGCCTCGTCGGGCTGCGTTTGCTGGAACGCGGCTTCCCGCGGCCCGGCTACGAGATCGTCGCGGAGGGCGAGCTCGCCGGAACCCTGACCAGCGGGACGGTGAGCCCGTCGCTGGGAGAGGGGATCGCCATGGGCTACCTCCCCACCCCCCTCGCCGCCCCCGGCACGCAGGTGGCCGTGCGCATCCGCCGCGCGGATGTCCCCGCCGTGGTGGTCCGCCCCCCCTTCTACCGCCGCGGCTCGATCCGGCGCTGACACGGAGGCCCATGAGGTGACCGGCGACCCGACAACCCCCCGCCCCCTGACCGTGGCGATCCTGACGGCCAGCGACCTCGGTGTCCGGGGTGAGCGCGCCGACACCAGCGGGGACGCCATCGAGTCGTGGTGCCGGGCGCGCGGGTACGAGGTGGTCGCGCGCACGGTCGTCCCGGACGAGACCGCCGCCATCGTGCCGGTGCTCCTCGACTGGTCCGACCGCCTGGACGCGGACGTCATCCTTACCACCGGGGGAACCGGCTTCACCGCCCGCGACGTCACCCCCGAGGCCACCCTGGCGGTGCTGGACGGGGAGGCTCCGGGTCTCGCCGAAGCTCTCCGGGCGCGGGGCGCGCTCAAGACCCCCTACTCGAACCTGTCGCGGGGCGTGGCCGGGTTCCGTGGGGGGACCGTGATCGTCAATTTCCCCGGCAGCACCGGCGGCGTGCGCGACGGGCTCGAGATCCTCGACCCCGTCCTCGAGCACGCCGTCGAACTCTCGCGCGGCACCTCGGTCTCGCACGCCCCCCGCACCTCCGCATCCCCGTGAAGGACACGGTCCTGATCAGCACCCACCACCTGCCCACCGCGGGTGCGCTCCGGGGCGCCTTCAAGTCGTCCGGCTACCGTGTGGAACTGGTCACCCCGCGCGAGGAGCTGGACCCGGGCGCCGGCGTCCTGCTGGTCCTCACCGACGCCCTGGCCGAATCGGCGGGAGAGCTCGCGGCGCAGGCCCGCGACCGGCTGCACGTCCCGGTGTTCGGGGTGGCCGCGCCCGGCCGCGAGCGCGAACTCGGCGCCCTCGGCCTGGCGGAGACCTTCGCCTCCTCGGCCGACCCGGACGAGGTGCTCCTCATCGCCCACACCCTGCTGGAACGGCGCCGCCTGCAGCGGCTCACCGGGATCGTCGGGGAAACCGACGCCATCCGTGAGGCGCTGGAGCGCGTCGTGCAGATCGCGCCCGTCGACTCGACGGTGCTCATCACCGGCGAGTCGGGCACCGGCAAGGAACTCTTCGCGCGGGGGGTGCACGCGCTCTCGCCCCGCCGGCATAAGGCCTTCATCGCGGTCAACGTGGCGGCGCTCTCCCCTACGGTGCTCGAGAGCGAGCTCTTCGGCCACGAGAAGGGCGCCTTCACCGGTGCCATCGACTCGCGCCGGGGGCTCTTCGAGCTGGCCCACCGGGGCACCATCTTCCTGGACGAGATCGGCGAGATACCGCCCGCCATCCAGACCAAGCTCCTGCGCGTGCTCGAGCAGAAGGAGTTCCTGCGCGTGGGGGGCGAGGCGCCCATCCGGGTCGACGCGCGCGTGATCGCCGCGACCAACCAAGATCTTCGCCACGAGGTGGCAGCGGGACGATTCCGCCGCGACCTCTACTACCGCATCAACGTCCTGCACATCGAGCTGCCCCCGCTGCGCCGCCGCCAGGCCGACATTCCCCGCCTGGTGGAGGCTTTCGTCGCGGAGGTGAGCGCCCGCAACGACCGCCGCTTCGCGGGCATCAATGCCGACGCCATGCGCATTCTATGCGAGTATGCCTGGCCCGGGAACGTCCGCGAGCTGCGCAACCTGGTGGAGAGCATGGTCGTGCTCTCCCCCGGCAGGGAGATCGGCCCCGACGACATCCCAGCCCAGGTGCGCTCCCCCGGCTCGTCGCCCCTGCTTCCCGTCCCCACGCCGGGTCCCGGGCCCGGGGAAGGAGATTCCGGCCAGCTTCGCCCGCAGCTCGAGTTCGTCTTCCGCACCCTGGTCGAACTGCGCGTGGACATGGACGACCTGCGCCGGGAATTCGAGGCCTACCGGCAGGAACACCGCTTCGACGAGGCGCTGCTCCCCGAGGAGACCGGCCGCGTGGAGATCGTCGCCCCGCGCGTCGACGCCCCCGCCACCGGGCTCGACCAACCTCCGCCCGCAGAGCCCGGCCAGGCCACTGAAGCGGCGATCCCCGTCCTCGACGCCCCCTCCGGCCACGACGCTTCCACCGCCCCCGCGGCCGGCGAATCCCCGGATGAAGCCCCCGCGACGGACCGCCCTCCCGACCATGCCGCGGAGCCCGACCAACCCCCCGCCCCTTCGCCCGCCGCCTCGGAGGACGCCTCCGAACCCGCCGAACGACCGCCCCAACCGGAACCGCCGGAACCCGCGGCCCCGCCCGGCGGCATCGTTCTGCAGCCGGGCATGACCTTGGAGGACATCGAGCGGCAGGCCATCCTGGCCGCGCTCGAGAAGGTCGACGGCAGCCGCCGGCACGCGGCGCGCCTGCTCGGCATCGCCGAACGAACCCTGTACCGGAAGATCCGCCGCTACGGCCTCGAGTAACGCCGCAGCGCCAGGGCTACCAGCCCCCCGCCCGTGCCCGCACCTTCGCGCGCTCGGCTTCCAGCACGGTCAGAATCCGCTGCCAGCCGGCGTTGCGCGCGTCCCTGTACTCGATCTCGAGGTCGAGGTCGAGGTTGATGAAGGGGCTGAAGGCGTAGATCGCCATCTGCGTTTCCTGCTGGTCCAGCCGCTGCACGCCCCATCCCGGGGTGATCGCCTGAATGGCCAGCGGCCGTTCGCGAATCCCCTGGTTGACGATATTGATGTCCTCGGGCTGGTAGGTGACGTCGGGCTGGTAGCTGAACACCGACACCAGGAAGAGCACCGGGTCGGTCGACCGCGTCTGGAATTCGAGCGTCTCGCGGTGCGCGGCGGCCAGCGCCGAGAGGCGGGCGTGGGTATCGGGTGCGGTGAGCCGCGTCACCTCCTCTGCCAGCGGGGTGGCCTTGATCAGCAGATCCTGGGAGCGGAGCGAGAGCGACACCTCGTCCTGCAGCAGGGTCCCGAAGCCGGCCGGAACCAGGTCCTCCTCCTCGGGCTCCTGCGCGGCGGCCGGCGTAGCTAACGCGGCAAGGCATGCCAGCGCCACGATCCACCGGCGGCCTGGGGTTGCCATATCCTGGTCGCGCATGGATCGTCCTCCTGCCCTGAGCCCATGTGGGCGTCCGCGCGCCGCGGACCTCAGCCGCCGGCGTCCAGCAGACCCCCGATCGCGCCCAGGAGCTCGTCCCGCCCCTCGCCGGTGCGCGCGGACGACACCACCAACTGGTCCCTCGACACCGCAAGCTGCTCGCGCAGGCGCGCGATCCGCTGCTCCCGGGCGCTCTTTCGCGTCTTGTCGATCTTGGTGACTACGATCAGGGCGGGCAAGCCGACCTCACCCAGCAACTCGACCGCGGCGAGGTCCGCGGGCGCCGCATCGCGGCGGGCGTCGATCAGGAGCACCACCCCGGCCAGCTCGCGACTTCGCTTCAGGTAGTCGCGCACCAGCCGCTGCCAGCTCTCGCGCAGCGTGCGCGACACCTTCGCGTAGCCGAAGCCCGGAAGATCGACCAGCACGAAGCGGTGGTTGACGATGTAGAAGTTGAGGGTCTGGGTCTTCCCCGGGCGCGCCGACACGCGCGCCACCTTCTTGCGCGTGCGCCGGAGGAGGAGGTTGATGAGCGATGACTTGCCCACGTTGGAGCGGCCCCAGAAGGCGACGTGGGGCAGCTCGGGCGCGATCGACACGCCGGGATCGACGTGGCTGCCCGCGAACTCGACGCTGCGAATGATCATGGGTTCTCGCGGGTGCTTCCTCAGGCCTCCTTCTTCTGCCGCTCCCCTTCGAGCACCAGCAGGGGAGGGGTCCCCGAGATGACCGATTCGACCGTGATCACAATCTCGCGCACGTCGTGCCGCGACGGCACCTCGAACATCACGTCCTGCATCACTTCCTCGAGCACCGCCCTCAGCCCCCGCGCTCCCGTGCCCCGGTCGGCAGCCTTCTTCGCCACCTCGCGCAGTGCCTGGCGATCGAAGGTGATCCCCACGTCCTCCAGCTCGAACATCTTGCGGTACTGCTTGACCAGGGCGTTCCTGGGCTCCTCGAGGATCCGCACGAGGTCGTCCTCGTCGAGTTCCGAGAGGCCTACCGAGACCGGCAGCCGCCCCACCAGCTCGGGGATGAGCCCGTAGCGCTGCAGATCCTCGGGCTCGACCAGCCTGACCAGATCGTCGCGGTTGCGGTAGTCGCCGGTGCCTTCCGCGGAACTCTTGCCGAAGCCGATGCGCCGCTGGCCGATGCGCTGCTCGACGATTTCCTCCAGCCCGTCGAAGGCGCCGCCGCAGATGAAGAGGATGTTGCGGGTATCGACCTGCAGGTACTCCTGCTGCGGATGCTTGCGTCCGCCCTGGGGGGGCACGCTGGCGACGGTGCCTTCGAGGATCTTCAGCAGCGCCTGCTGCACACCCTCGCCCGAGACGTCCCGGGTGATCGACGGGTTCTCGGACTTGCGCGCGATCTTGTCGAGCTCGTCGACGTAGACGATCCCGCGCTCGCAGGCCGTGATGTTGAAGTCGCTGGCCTGAAGCAGGCGCACCAGGATGTTCTCGACGTCCTCGCCCACATAGCCCGCCTCGGTCAGCGTGGTGGCGTCGGCGATGGTGAAGGGCACCTTCAGGATGCGCGCGAGCGTCTGTGCCAGCAGCGTCTTGCCCACGCCCGTGGGCCCGACCAGGAGGATGTTCGCCTTGTCGATCTCGACATCGTCGATCTGCCCCTGGTGGTTGACGCGCTTGTAGTGGTTGTAGACCGCGACCGCCAGCGCCCTCTTGGCCTCCTCCTGCCCGATGACGTATTGGTCGAGGGCCGCCTTGATCTCCGCGGGCACCATGGTGGGCACCACCACGGACACCGCCTCGCGCTCCTCCTCTTCTGCGAGAATCTCGTTACAGAGCGAGATGCACTCGTTGCAGATGTAGACCTGAGGCCCGGAGATGAACTTCTTGACGGAGTCCTTGGTCTTTCCGCAGAAGCTGCAGCGGGGGAACTTGTCGCTGGTCGTGGGCACGCGTCTGCTCGGTATGCGGTGTCAGGATCCGGGTGTGTTGCTATTCCTCAAGGCGCACGTCCCTGGCGGCTTCTTCTTCCCGGCCCACCAGCACCCGGTCGATCAGGCCGTATTCGCGCGCCTCGTCGGGGCTCATGAAGCGGTCGCGGTCCACGTCCTGCGCGATCTTGTCCATCGGCTGCCCGGTGCAGTCGGCGAGGATGCCGTTGAGCCGCTCACGAATGTCGAGCACCTCGCGGGCGGCGATCTCGATGTCTGCCGCGGTGCCCTGCGCCCCAGTGGACGGCTGATGGATCATGATGCGCGAGTTGGGCAGGGCGCTGCGCTTGCCGGGCGCTCCCGCGGCTACCAGGATCGCGGCCATCGAAGCCGCCATGCCCACGCAGTAGGTGGAGACCGGTGCCCGCAGGTGCTGCATGGTGTCGAAAATGGCGAGTCCGGCGTAGACGCTCCCGCCGGGTGAATTGATGTACAGATAGATGTCCCGCTCGGGATCCTCCGCGTCCAGAAAGAGCAACTGGGCCAGAATGACATTGGCCACATTGTCGTCGATATGTGAGCCCAGGAAGACGATCCGGTCCATCAGCAGGCGGCTGAAGATGTCGTAGCTTCGTTCTCCGCGGCTCGTCCGCTCGATGACGTACGGAGGAAAAATAGGCATCGGGTTTTCGTTCTCCGTTGGTCCGGCTCAGTCGGCTTGGATGATCTCGGACTGCTGTTTCAGGAATTCGAACACCTTTCCTTCGGTGATCTCTCGCTCCAGCGACTCCATGCGCCCGTTCCGGCGCAGCTGGGCCTCCACCGTCTCCGGCTGCACGGCGTTCCTGCGCGCGATCTCGTCGACCCGCTCCGACACCTCGAGCGGGCTGGCGACCAGGTCGTTGGCCCGGGCCAGGCTCTCCACCGCCAGCATGGTGCGAACCGCCCTCTCCGCGCGCGGACGGATGGCGGCCTTCATCTCCTCCACCTTCTCGGGCGGCGTGTCCTCGGGTCCTTCGCCGGCCACCGCCTCCAGGTACCGGTCGACCATGGAGCCGGGCGCGTCGAAGGCGTTCGCCTCCAGGACAAACTCCATGAGGCGTGCCCGGACCACCTGTTCCGCCTGGCCTGCGGCGTTCTGCTCCAGGTCCGCCCGGACCTTGTCCTGGAGATCGTCGAGGTTCGGGAAGTCAAGGCTGGCCGCGAAGTCGTCGTCCAGTTCCGGCAGGTCGAGAACCTTTCGGCTGACGAGCCGGATGCGCAGGCGCTCTTCCTCGCCCCGCCGCTCCTCGTTGGGAAAGTCGTCGGGGAACCGGACCACGAAGTCTCCCTCCGTTCCCACTTCCAGTTGCTCGATTGCGCGCTCCACATCCGGAATCGCGTCGCCCTCGCCCAGAATAAACTCGTAGTCCCTCGCTTCGGCGTCCTCGCGGTCCAGTTGCAGGATGTTCACCCCGACCGCGTTGCCCGCGTCCGGGAGCCCGGCCTCCAGCGGACGCCAGGCGCCGTTCTGCTGGCGCAGGCGTAGCAGGACCGCCTCGACTTCCGCGTCGCCGACCTCCACCGCCGGCCTCTCCACCACGAATCCGCCGCTGCGCTCGATCTCGATCCGGGGCTCGACGTCGAACGAAATCTCGAAGAAGAGGTCCTCGCCCGGTTCGCTCCGCACCGCGCCCACTTCGGGATCGCTGATGGGCCGCAACTGCTCGCTCTGGATGGCCGCCCGGGTCGCCTCGTTCAGGAGCGTCTCCAGCGTTTCCTGCTCGACGGCGGCTCCGTAGCGCTGCTCGAGCACCCTCGCCGGAATCCTGCCCTTGCGGAAGCCCGGCATGCGTGCCCGGCCCGAGACGCTGCCCATCACGCGGGCGCGCTCGCGCCCGACGATGTCGGCGGGAACGGTGATGGCGAGGTCCCGCCGCCAGCGTTCGCCCTCGGTGACGGATACGCGCAGGCGCGAGGGATCGATGGTCAAGGGTCGAGGCTCGTCATGGCTGTGTCAGGTCCGCTTCGGCGAGCGAAGTGCGACTTCGCGGACAGGATGCGAAAGGGGGGACTCGAACCCCCACGGCCCGGGGCCACGGGATCCTAAATCCCGCGCGTCTACCAATTCCGCCACTTTCGCGGAAACCCCGGGTCCGGGCGGAGTTCTCCTCCGCAGCATCCCCGAAGCTGGTACAAACTTAGCGGTTCCCCCGGAACCGGTCACTCCGGCATGCGGATGTTGATGAAGCGCTGCCCGCCGGTCATCGGATTGGCCAGGACCAGCGTGACGATTTCCCCGGGCTCCACCTCGGCCAGCAACTCCGTGACTTCATCCGCGGACTCCACCTGCCGCCGGTTGATGCGTACCAGAAGCTCGCCGGCCCGGACGCCGCGCCGGGCGGCGGGACCCATGCGGGTGACGCCGCTGATGAGCACGCCCTCGTCGATGCGGAACTGATAGCGGCGGGCCACCTCCGGGCTGTTGTCCACAACCTCGATTCCCAGCCTCTCCTCGGCACGCGTCGTCGGCTCGGGCGCCGCAGCGGTGGCGGTTTCGCTGAGCGGAGACTGACCCAGTTGCGCCTCCGTCTCCTGCCGCCGGCCATCACGGTAATACGCGATGCGCACCCGGTCTCCCGGCCGTTTGCGCGCTACCAGCTGCTGCAACTGGTTCGAGTAGTCGACGGGGTCGTCGTCGATGGCGACGATCACGTCCTGCGGCTGCAGCCCCGCTTCCTCGGCCGGCGTGCCGGTGACGTCCTGAACCAGCGCGCCGCTCACTTCGGGCAGCTGGTAGACTTCGGCGTCCTCGGGTCCCACCGGCCCGATCTGCACGCCCAGGAAGGCGCGCCGCACCGCGCGGTATTCGATGAGATCCTCCATCACCCTGTGCGCAAGGCTGATCGGAATCGCGAAGCCGTATCCCTGATAGTAGCCGTCCCCGCTGGCGATCGCGGAATTGATGCCGATCACCTGCCCGTCGAGGTTGACCATGGGGCCCCCGGAATTCCCGGGGTTGATGACCGCGTCGGTCTGGATGAAGTCCTCGATCGCGTACTGGGCGGCTTCCTGGGACTCGGGGTCGTTGCGCAGCTCGTTGCCGATGATGCCCAGCGGCCGACCCTTGAAGCTGACGATTCCCGCCGTCACGGTATGGTTGAAGGACGTCGGTCCCCCGGCCGACCGGAACCCCGGGTTGCCCACCGCCAGCACCCACTCTCCCACTCGAACTCCGTCGGAGTCGCCCAGGCTGAGCGTCGGCAGATCGCTTCCCTCCACCTTGATCACCGCGACGTCGGTGGTGGGATCACCGCCGATCAGCGTCGCCTCGAAGGTGCGCCGGTCCTCCAGCTGGACCGTAATCTCGTCGGCGTCCTCCACCACGTGGTTGTTGGTCAGGATGTAGCCGTCGTCCGAGACCAGGAATCCACTGCCGCTGCCGGTGCGCGGCTCGGGGTCCGGCGTCCCGAACCAGTTGCGGAAGGGGTCGTTGCTGGTGGCCCGAACCGTGCGGCGGGTGGTAATGCTCACGACCGCGGGCGTGACCACCTCGGCCACTCGTACGAAGGATTCGCTCAGGTCGCGCGCCGGCTGAACCGCCTCCGCGGGCACCTGGGGGGCGACCGAGATCGCGGGGGTTGCGACCGCGTCCTGCGTCCATCCCATCCCCGAGGCGACGCCCACGCCGACCAGGAACGCGAGGGCGACGTAGAAGAGCACTCTCATCTTGATTCTCAGGGGATCGAACATGCCTGGCCTCCTGTGGTATCGCTGCAGCCGGCGCGAGGGATGCTGACTGCTGCTACCCATCCCCGCGCCACCGGTTTCTCCTTGTCCGTGTGCACCCTTTCGATGCGCCGCGCCGCGCCAGAGTTGTCCCGGCGGGGACATGGTCCCGCGCGGCGCGCCACGGAGTCGCCGGAGGGCCTATTTCTCCTCGTCGACGATCTCGTAGTCGGCCTCGATGACGTCATCGTCCTCGGCCGCCCCGTTCCCGGTTCCGTCGCCGGTCTCCTCGTCGTCGGCATCCTCGGCCGCGCCGGCTTCGGCGGCCTGCGCCTGGTACATCTCCTGGCCGGCCGCGCTGAACGCCTGCATGAGCTCGTCGCGGGCCGAGTTGAGCGTTGCCAGGTCGTCGCCCTTGAGCGCGTCCTTCGCCTTCGAGAGCGCCTCGTCGAGCCGCTCGCGCGTCGCCTCGCCCACCTTGTCGCCCCACTCGCCAGTGTCCTTCTCCACCTGGTAGACCAGGGAGTCGAGGTGGTTGCGCGCCTCGATCTTCTCCTTCTGCTCCTCGTCCTCGCGGGCGTGCTTCTCGGCGTCGCGCACCATGCGGTCGATCTCGGCGTCGGAGAGCCCGCTCGAGGCCTCGATGCGGATCTTCTGCTCCTTGCCGGTGGCGCGGTCCTTCGCCGAGACGTTCAGGATGCCGTTGGCGTCGATGTCGAAGGTCACCTCCACCTGCGGCATGCCGCGCGGCGCGGGGGGAATGCCGGTAAGCTGGAACTTGCCGATGGTCTTGTTGTCCAGCGCCATCTTGCGCTCGCCCTGGAGCACGTGGATCTCCACCGTGGTCTGGTTGTCCTGCGCGGTCGAGAACACCTCCGACTTGCGCGTCGGGATGGTGGTGTTTCGCTCGATCAGCGGCGTCATGATCCCGCCCAGGGTCTCGATCCCGAGGGAAAGGGGAATGACGTCCAGCAGGAGCACGTCCTTGACCTCGCCGGCCAGTACGCCGCCCTGGATGGACGCGCCGATGCCCACCACCTCGTCCGGGTTCACGCCCTTGTGCGGATCCTTGCCGAAGAACCTGCGCACGATCTCCTGGATCTTCGGGATGCGCGTCGAGCCCCCCACCAGGATGACTTCGTCGATGTCGTCGGGGGTCAGGCCGGCGTCCTTGAGCGCGGCTTTCATCGGCGGGATGGTGCGCTGCAGCAGGGCGTCCGCCAACTGCTCGAAGCGTGCGCGCGACAGAGAGTAGTTCAGGTGCTTGGGGCCTTCCCGGGTCGCCGTGATGAAGGGCAGGTTGATGTCCGACTGCATCGTCGAGGAGAGCTCCATCTTGGCCTTCTCGGCGGCCTCCTTGAGCCGCTGCAGCGCCATGGAATCCTTTGACAGGTCGATGCCCTGCTCCTTCTTGAACTCCGTCACCAGCCAGTCGATGATCACCTGGTCGATGTCGTCACCGCCAAGGTGGGTGTCGCCGTTGGTGGCCTTCACCTCGAAGACGCCGTCGCCGAGCTCGAGGACCGAGATGTCGTAGGTGCCGCCGCCCAGGTCGAAGACCGCGATCTTTTCGTCCTTCTTCTTGTCCAGCCCGTAGGCGAGCGCCGCCGCGGTGGGCTCGTTGATGATGCGGCGCACCTCGAGCCCCGCGATCTTGCCGGCGTCCTTGGTGGCCTGGCGCTGGGCGTCGTTGAAGTAGGCGGGGACGGTGATGACCGCCTGGCTGACCTTCTGGCCGAGGTAGTCCTCCGCGGTCTGCTTCATCTTCTGGAGGATGAGCGCGGAGATCTCCGGGGGGTTGAAGGTCTTGTCGGCGTTGGGGATCCGGACCTGCACCCGCCCCCCGGCGTCGCTGGTGACCTCGTACGGGACCAGCTTGCGCTCCTCGCTGACCTCGGAGGACTTGCGGCCCATGAAGCGCTTGATGGAGAAGATGGTGTTCTTCGGGTTGGTGATGGCCTGCCGGCGGGCCACCTGGCCGACCAGACGCTCTCCGTCCTTGGTGAACGCCACCACCGACGGCGTCGTGCGCCCTCCCTCCGCGCTGGGGATTACGACCGGTTCGCCGCCCTCCATGACCGCGACCACCGAGTTGGTCGTCCCCAGATCGATGCCGATGACCTTGCTCATCTGTGCTCCTTGAATGGTTGTGGGTCCCCGGTTTACCGGGTGTCGCCGGGTGTGGAGCAACGTTCGTGCCCCCGTGCCGGGCCGGAGACCTGACAAAATGGCAGACTTTTCCGCCGGGACCTGACAGAATGGCAGACTTCCCAGGCCGGTCAGCGCGGTTTTCGGGCGGTCGGGTTATCATGAGCCTCGCGCTTGAGCCTTGTGCCACCAAACAGCCCACGGATCCACCATGCCTTCCACGCCTTCCGTCTCCCGTGGTCCGAGCTCCTTCGTCGCCGCGACCGTTTCCGACGCCCGGGTGGCCCCATGAGCCGGGCGCCTGCCGGACCTCGAGCCGGTCCCGGACCCGCGCTCCGGATACTGTGGGTAGTGTGCCTGCTTCTTGTCGGAGCCGGTCTGGCAGCTGCCTCGCCGGGCGCGGGCGGGGCGGCGGACGTGCCGGCAGCGGCGGAGGCGGCCACCGTCCAGCAGGGTCCGGGACTCGGGATATCGATCGCGTCGGAGGGACTGGACACCTCCTTGCCCGAGCGCCTGAGGTCGCTGCTCGGCATGCTGGCGCTGGGCGGGCTCGCGTGGGTCTTCAGCGTCAACCGGGCCGCCATCCCGTGGCGGGTCGTGGCCTGGGGGGTCTCGCTCCAGCTGATCTTCGCCTTCTTCATCCTCAAGACCGCCGTCGGGCTGGCGATCTTCCAGGGGGCCAACACGGTGGTGGTGGGGCTGCTCGGGTACACGCTCGAGGGAGCACGCTTCATCTTCGGCAACCTGGTCGACAACAACATCCCCATCGGCACCGGCGAACCCGGCAACGGCGACTTCAACCCGATCCCCGGACAGGTCGCCAATCCGGGGGCCTACGTGGCCTTCACCGTGCTGCCCACCATCATCTTCCTGGCCTCCCTCATGACGGTGCTGTATCACCTGGGCGTGATGCAGTTCGTGGTGCGGGGGATGGCCTGGGTCATGCAGCGCACCATGCGCACCTCCGGCGCCGAAACCCTGTCTGCGGCGGGCAATATCTTCGTGGGCCAGACCGAGGCCCCACTCCTCATCAAGCCCTTCGTCGAGAAGATGACGATGTCGGAGCTGAACGCCGTGATGACCGCCGGCTTCGCGACGGTTGCGGGCGGGGTGATGGCGGCGTACGTCGGCTTCCTCATCTCCTATTTCCCGGACATCGCCGGGCACCTGATGGCCGCGTCGGTCATGTCCGCTCCGGCCGCGCTGATGTTGGCCAAGCTCATGTACCCGGAGGACGGCGAGCCCGAGACCGCGGGCCGCCTGGTCACGAGCGTCGAAAAACCGGACGTCAACGTCATCGACGCGGCGGCGCGCGGGGCGGGGGACGGGCTCCGCCTCGCCCTCAACGTGGGCGCCATGCTGCTTGCCTTCGTGGCGCTGGTCTATCTGATCAACGGGCTGATGGGATGGGCAGGAGGGCTGGTCGGCCTGCCCGATCTCACCCTGCAGTCCGTCCTGGGGCTGGCTCTGGCGCCGCTGGCCTGGCTCATGGGAGTGCCCTGGGCCGACGCCGCGGAGGTGGGTTCGCTGATGGGGATCAAGACGGCGCTCAACGAGTTCGTGGCCTACGTCGAACTCGCGGGCCTGCTCGGAGAGGGTTCCACCCTGCACCCGCGCTCGGTGGTGATCGCCACCTACGCACTGTGCGGCTTCGCCAACTTCTCCTCCATCGCCATTCAGCTCGGCGGCATCGGCGGGCTGGCGCCTTCACGCCGGCAGGACCTCTCCCGCATCGGGCTGCGGGCGATGGTCGGGGGGGCGCTCGCCGCCTTCATGACGGCGACCGTGGCCGGGATGATCCTGTGACGCCGGGCGTGGGGCCAGGAGACGACTTCGAAGCGGTGGTGGAGGCGCTGCGGGCGCGAATCGCCACGGTTCCGAAAGTACATCTGCTGCTCGGTTCGGGGCTGAGCGGACTCGAACGGCTGGTCGAGGTCGAGGAGATCGTGCCGTTCGCGGAGATTCCCGGCCTCCCGTCGGCCGGGGTCGCGGGTCACGCGGGCCACTTCCTTTTCGGGCGTTGCGAGGGAGCGCCGGTCGTCGTGCAATGCGGGCGGCTGCACTTCTACGAAGGTCACCCACCGTGGGTGATCGCGGCCCCGGCCCGCATCGCGGCCGCGATGGGCGTGCGGAGTTCCGTCGTTACGGCAGCGGTGGGGGGTGTGGACCGGCGGCTGCGCCCGGGCGGCCTGATGTTGATCGACGACCACATCAATCTGCTCGCGCGCACGCCGCTGCCGCCGCCCGCGCAGGCGGGCGATGCGAACCCGTTTCCCGACATGAGCGCGCCCTACGACCAGGAGTTGCAGAAGGCCGCGCTCGAGCAGGCGGCCCGGCTGGGCGTGCGTCTGGCGCGGGGCACCTATGCGGCCCTGCTCGGCCCCAGCTTCGAGACGCCCGCCGAGATCCGCATGGTCGAGCGGATGGGCGGGGACGTGGTGGGCATGTCGGTCGTACCCGAGGTGCTCACCCTGCGCGCCCGCGGCGTGCGGGTGCTGGCCTTCGCCATGGTCACCAACATGGCGTGCGGGGTGGGAATGGCCCCGGGGGCGGAGGGCGCGGACGCCATCTCGCATGACGAGGTTCTGGAGGTGGGAAACCGGGCGGGTGCGGTGCTGGAGCGGGTGATCCGGGGAATGCTGGCGGGCGGCGCGTTTTCGGCCTGACGGAACTCAGTCGCGGCCGGTGCGCGGCCCGGCGAAGTGGTTGATGGGGCCGCCCCCCGCCCCCAGTCCCGGCGCGGAGGCGATCGCGCGCGCGACGAAGTCGATGGCTGCGTCCACGGCACACGGGAGCGGTGCTCCGCGCGCCAGGCCGGCGGCCACAGCTGCGGAAAGCGTGCAACCGGTGCCGTGCACGTGACGGGTCGCGATGCGCGGGCGGCGCCAGATGCGCTCCTCATTCCCGTCCCAGAACACGTCCGCAGCCTCACCGGAGGGCAGGTGGCCGCCCTTCACCAGCGCCGCGCGCGACCCCATCTTGACCAGGTGCCGGGCCGCCGCCTTCATCGCCGCGAGCGATGCGACCTCCTGGCCGGTGAGCAACTCCGCCTCGTGCAGGTTGGGCGTCACCAGCGCGGCCAGCGGGACCAGGCGGCGGGCCAGCGTGGCTTCGGCGTCGGGTTGGAGCAGGCGATGACCGCTGGCGGCGACCATGACCGGGTCCATCACGAAGGCGCGCAGTTGGTGGGCGGCGATGGCCTCGGCGACGGTGTCGACCAGTTCGCCGGTTGCCAGCATGCCGGTCTTGAGGGCGCGTGGATGAAGATCCGCGGCGACCGCGTCGATCTGCGCGCGCACCACCTCCGCCGGAACGGGGTGGACTGCCGTCACCCCGAGGGTGTTCTGGGCGGTGATGGCGGTCACCGCCGAGGTGCCGAACACACCGAAGGCGTGGAAGGTCTTGAGATCCGCCTGAATGCCCGCGCCGCCGCCGGAGTCGCTTCCCGCTATGGTGAGTGCGACCGGCAGCGAGCCGGGGCCTGTTTCTGGTGCAGTGGGCATGGGACGGTGGCGTGGGTCGACTACGGGGGGCCGTGGCGCGGCCCCGAGGCCGGCGCAGGCAAAGATAATCCCCTTGGGGAGGGATGAGCAGCGTGGAGAGGGGATGAGCAGAGGGAGAGAGGCGTGAGCAGGCGGAGAACGATGAGCGATCCCTGCGCCGGTGAGGCGTTGACGTGACGGGTTCCCGCCAGCGGGTGCTGAGCAAGCGCAGGACGCGGATGCTGGCGCGGCTCGGGAGCGCCCGGGGGCGTGTCCGCGAGGGGTTTGTGCTGGTGGAAGGGGTGCGCGCGGCCGCCGAGGCACTCGCCTCCGGGGTGGTCGTGCGCTTCGTGGTATGTTCGCGCGCGCTTACGCGCTCGTCCGCCGGCGAGGAACTGCTCGCGGAACTGGAGGCGAGGGGGCTGACGCCGGACTGGGTGGGGGAGCGCGAGATGGCGGCCTTGTCCGCGACCTCCAGCCCCCAGGGCATCCTGCTGGTTTGCGAGGAGCCGTCGACCACGCTGGCGACGGCCGCCGCTACGGAGGCCCGCCTCTTGGCGCTGGACGGCATCCAGGATCCGGGCAACCTGGGTACTCTGGTGCGTACGGCGCGCGCGTTTGACCTCACGGGCGTGATTGCTCTCGACGGGACGGTGGATCCCTGGAACGCCAGAGCGGTGCGAGCCTCGGCCGGGAGCGTGTTCCGCATTTCGGTGGTGCGCGCTCCGTGGACCGAGGTGAGCGCCCGGGCCGCCGGCGCGCAGGTGATCGTGGCGGACGCCGCCGGACGGGACGCGGCCAGCCTCTCCGTCAAGCCGCCGTGGATGCTGGTGGTCGGCAACGAGGGCGGGGGTGTGCGCGCGGAGATCCGCGAGGCGGCGAACGCTTGGGCAGCGGTGCCCATGGCCGGGGCGGCCGATTCGCTCAACGCGGCGGTCGCGGGCGCGATCGTGCTCTACGCGCTTACGCGCCGATGACCGATCCGGTAGTGCTCGCCCTTGTCGGGCTGGTCGGCCTGGCGCTCGGGTCTTTCCTCAACGTCTGCGTGGCGCGCTGGCCGCGCGGTGGTTCGGTTGTGGGGCCGCGCTCGGCGTGCCCGGCGTGCTCGGCGCCGATCCGCTGGTACGACCAGATCCCGGTGGTGAACTGGTCCCTGCTGCGCGGCCGCTGCAGAAAGTGCGGTGCCCGCGTCTCCCTGTCGTATCCGCTGGTGGAGACGGCCGGCGCCGCAATCTGCGTGCTCGTCGTCCTGACCCGCGGTATGAGCCTGGAGGCGGCCGCCGCCGCCTTCTTCCTGCTCGTCCTGCTGGGCATCGCGCTCACCGACGCGCGCTTCTACCTGATCCCCGACCAGTTCTCCCTGGGCGGCGCGGCGGCGGGCCTGGCGCTCTCGCTCGCGCCGGGAGGAATCGCTCCCGGCAGTGCGACCACGGGGGTGGTGGTGGGGTTCGGGGGGATGTGGCTGGTGGGCGCGGCGGGCACCTGGGTGCTCGCGCGCGCTCGTCCCGGCCGGCTGGAGGAGGCCGGCCGGGAACACGCCCGGGGCCGCCGGCGGGCTCGTGGCGCACGGGGGGTGCGCGTCCTGGCGAGGCCGCGCGGCCAGCTGGCGGCGCTGCTGCCGACCCTTCCCGTGATGGTGCTGGTCGGATGGTGGTTCGGGCCGGTCGGCGTAGCTGCGGCGGTGGCGGCCTGCGCGGCCGGATTGGCCGTCCTGGTCGCCTGGGTGGAGGGATTGGGCGAGGACGCGGACTCCACCGCGCCCGTGACCCCGGGAGCCGTGCTGGGAGGAGGCGACGTCAAGATGATGGCGCTGGTGGGTTCGTTCACCGGCCCGTGGGGCGCGGTTCTGACCGTATTCCTGGCAGCCCTCGCGGGTATCCTGGCCTACCTCAAGCTGCGGCTGCTGCTGAGAACCCGCCACCTGGTTCCCCTCGGCGTGTTCCTGGCGGTCGGCGCCACCATCACCCTGTGGTGGGGTGACGCCCTCCTCGCCTGGTATCTGCGGCTGTCCGGGCTCACTTGAGGCCCAGCTCCTCCATGTACCGCCGCGACAGCCGCACGTAGTGGCTGCCTCCTCCTTCCACCCAGCGCGCCGACGCCCCCTCAAGGGTCTTCCTGATCCGCCCGGGCACGCCCGCGACCAGGCTGTGCGCGGGGATGTCGGCGTCCTCGAGCACGACGGTTCCCGCCGCCAGGACGCAGCCCGCGCCCACCCGCGCCCCCTGCAGGATGACGGCGTTCATGCCCACGACCGTGTTGTCGCCGATCTCGCAGCTCTCGAACTTCGCGCCGTGGCCGACGGTTACGTCCTCGCCAACCACCGTGGGCCCCCAGTGGCCCACGTGCACCACGCAGTTTTCCTGGATGTTGCTGCGTGCGCCGATGACGACGCCGTGCTCCGGATTGTCCCCCCGCAGCACCGCGCCGAACCAGATGCTGGCCTCCTCTCCCACCGTAACGTCGCCGATGAGGACCGCCGTGGGAGCCAGGAAGGCGCTCTCGGCGACCTTGGGGGTGTGCCCGTTGAAGGACAGAATCAACGCCATTCCCCTATTCGCCCTCGCCCCCGGGAGAGGGCACCTTGCGCAGCCGTGCGCGCAGGATCTGGGTTTCGGAGGCCTCCACGATCCGGATATCGACGCCCGCCACCACCACAACCTCGTCCGGGGCGGGCACGTGGCCCAGCCTTTCCACCAGAAACCCGTTCAGCGAGCGGTGCTCCAGGTGGGGCAGGGAGACGTTCATCGCGTAGTTGATCTCGCGCAGTTCCGTGGAACCCTCGACGATCGCTTCCGTGCGCGAGACGCGCACGATGGCCTCGGACGCGGGATCGGTTTCGTCGACGATCTCGCCGACCAGCTCCTCGAGCAGGTCCTCCAGGGTTACGAGACCATCGGTGCCCCCGAACTCGTCGGCCACGATGCCCATGTGGATGCGCCGGCTCTGGAAGTCCCGCAGCAGGCGCGTCAGAGGCAGGGATCCGGGGACGAAGAAGGGCTCGCGCGAGAGCTCCGACAACCGTTCGTTCGCCTGCCCGCCGGAGTGGGCGGCATAGGCTTCGCGCACATAGAGAATGCCGGTAACGTCGTCGATCGAGTCGCCGTACACCGGCACCCGCGAGTACGGCACCTCGGGCAGTTGTTCGATGATGTCGCCGAGGGTCAGCGAGTCGCTCCAGGCGAAGATGGACACGCGTGGCGTCATCACGTCCCCGGCCGTGGTCTCGTCCAGGCGAAAGGCCCGTTCCGCCAGTTCGTGCTCCTCGGGCATCACGACGCCTTCCTCCTGACCCAGTTCGGCCAGTTCGCTCACCTCGCGCTCCTGGGCCGAACGGCCTTCATCGCCCGGCCGGTGGATCCAGTAACGAGCGAATCGCCGCACCGGGTAGAGGAGCGGACGCGAGAGCCGTTCGAGCAGGAGCAACGCGGGCGCGCCGAGAAGCGCCAGGCGAACCGGCCTGGCCTGGGCCACGGCCCGCGGCACCAGCTCTCCCGAGACCAGAACCATGCCGACGGCCACGACGGCGGAAATCACCAGGGATCCTGCCCCGACCCGGGCGGACGCTCCCACCCACAGCGCGGCGGCACCCGCGTTGAATACCGTGTCGAAGAGCACGTAGGAGTCCAGGAACCGCCCCGGCTCCTCCCGCAGCCGCGACAGCTTGTCGGCCTCCTGGAACCCCTCGTCCACGAGCGTGCGGATGCGCGATTCACCCACCGTGACGCACGCGGTCTGGGCCGCGGTCAGGAGCGCCGACCCGACCACCAGCAGGAGCCCGAGACCCAGCAGGATCGTAGTCAAGGGAGGTCTCCCGTCCACGGGAAACCGGCCGCCGATCCGACCCGCGCGGGCCGGCTCCGCCGGCCTGACGGAGGCTCGGAAGCGCTGGTACTGCTGGGATCTACCTCCACTGGCGGCTCTCCTCAAGCAGCTCGCGAATGATGTCGTGCGTGCCGCGGCCGTCGGCTTCCGCCTCGAAGTTCAGCACCAGGCGATGCGCCAGCACGTCGGCCGCCACGGCGCTCACGTCGTCGATCGACGGCATTGCCTCGCCGTTCATCGCGGCGCGCGCCTTGGCGCCCAGCACGAGAAACTGGGAGGCGCGCGGCCCGGCTCCCCAGCTCACGTACTTCCTCGTGACGATGGGCGCTTCCCGAGAGGGGCGGGTCGCGCGCGCGAGACGGACCGCGAAGGAGATGAGCGCCGGCGAAGCGGGCACGCGCCGCACCAGGTTCTGGAGCTCGATCAGCTCTCCCGCGGCAACGACGGGCGAGATGAGGCCGTCGTCGGCGCCGGTGGTCCTCATGGCGATCTCTTCCTCCTCCCGCTGATCGGGATAGCCGATCCGCAGCTCGAGCATGAAGCGGTCAAGCTGCGCTTCCGGAAGAGGATACGTGCCCTCCTGCTCGATGGGATTCTGTGTCGCCAGCACGAAGAACGGAGGAGCGAGGGGCATGGTTTCGCCCGATGCCGTGACCGCCCGTTCCTGCATGGCCTGCAAGAGCGCCGCCTGGGTCTTCGGCGGTGCCCGGTTGATCTCGTCCGCGAGCACCACGTTGGCGAAAATGGGTCCGCGCACGAAGCGGAACACCCGCCGCCCGGAAGTCCGGTCCTCCTCGATCACCTCGGTGCCGGTGATGTCCGTGGGCATCAGATCGGGCGTGAACTGGACGCGGCCGAACTCCAGGTCGAGGGCGTCGGCGAGGGTCGACACCAGCAGCGTCTTCGCGAGTCCCGGCACGCCCACCAGGAGAACGTGTCCGTTGGCAAGCAGGGCCGTGAGAAGCCCGCCCACGATCGCCTCCTGACCCACGATGCGCTTCGCGACTTCGTTCCGCAGCGCCTGCGTGACCGTGCCGACCCGATCGAGCAACAGCAGATCCCGATCGTCCACCATCGTGTTCTCGAGCGTTCTCATGTGAGGCTGCAGCTCCGGGTTCGAATCGAGGAACGGGCGGCGGATGCCCCTCGCATCCGCGGGGATCGCAGATTCCGCAAGCCTAGCGAGAATAAACCGATTATCGGGACAGGATCCCGGCTCGCGCCGAGCGATGCCGAAGGTACGGGCACCGGCCCCCCTTGCGCCAGCCGCCGCTGTGGAAAAAGGGGTGCCCGCGCGTGCTTCCCGGACCAGCGAAAACGGGGCGTTCCGGAGGTTGCGCCGGATGCGCCAACCTTCTAGCTTCTGTCGGCTGTTTCCGGGGCAGGATCGCACCGGTGGGAGGTTGATCAGGTGGGCGACGAAAAGCCCCCGCGAGCTCCGGCAGGAGATCCGTGGAATCCTCGGGCAGATGCAGCCCGCGTTGCGGGCCAGGGGCTGACCCTGGCGCTCGCGACCGGGCTGTTCCTGTGGGTGGGCTGGTGGCTGGACAACCGGCTGGGGACGGTGCCGGTGTTCACCGTCCTGGGCGCCTTCGTCGGAGCGGCCGCGGGCTTGTACAGCCTCTACTACCACGTCGTCCTGGAACCACGCCGGCAGAGAGAACGGGAAGAACACGAGCGATGACGCTCAAGTACGCGGGGGCGGCCCTCGCCATCCTGGCCGCCGCAAACGGCGTGATGTTCCCCTGGCTCGACGGCCCCGGCAGGGCCGGCCTCCTGGCCGCGGCCGCCATCACGTTTCCGGTTCAGGTGGCGGCCTTCGCCCTGCTCTGCAAGCACGCGGTACGGCCC
This sequence comes from Gammaproteobacteria bacterium, assembly GCA_028819075.1. Lineage (NCBI taxonomy): Bacteria > Pseudomonadati > Pseudomonadota > Gammaproteobacteria > Gammaproteobacteria bacterium. The sequence goes on along the minus strand of JAPPMM010000019.1, from coordinate 90,747 downwards.
GCCGAGGGGCTGGTCGTCTGGATCGGCGCCGCGGTCGTTCGCATGGCGACCGTAGTCGCCGTGGGGCTGGCGGTGACGCTGCTGCCGGCTCTTTCCCCCGTCACCACCCTGCTGGGGTGCGCGGCATTCTTCTTCGTGCTTCTGATGCTCGAACCCGTCTTCCTCGCCGCCCGCATGCGGTCCGCGGCGGAAGCGGCCTGATGGGGGAGACCGCATGATCGCGGCCGCGCTGCTGCAGGAGGGGCACGGTGCGCCCGCCCACGGGGCGGAGGGCGAAGGGCTGGATCTCGGCGGCACCCTGATGCACCACATCGTGGATGCCCACGAAATCGAAGGTCCGCTCGGTGCGGTGTGGCATCTGCCGGAGTGGGAGCCCCTCCACCTCGGGCCCCTCGCGGTCAACCTGTCGCCCACCAAACACGTCGTGTTCCTCTTGCTGGCGGCGGTGATCTGCGGGTTGCTGTTCACGTTGGTCGGCCGCACCGCGCGGCGGCGCAAGGTACACGAGGCACCCTCGGGGTTCGCGAACGCGATCGAAGCGCTGGTGCTCTACTTCCGGGACGAGGTGGTGCGCAAGAACATCGGCGAGGGCGCCGACAAGTACACGTCCTTCATTCTGACGCTCTTTTTCTTCATCCTCACCATGAACCTCCTTGGGCTGGTCCCCTGGGGGGCTTCGGCGACGGGAAACATCTCCGTTACCGCGGTGCTCGCGATCGTCACCTTCCTGGTTGTCGAAGTGTCCGGGTTCCGCGCCCTCGGTCCAGCGGGCTACGCGCGCACCATCTTCTTCGTCCCCGCCGGCATTCCCGGGTGGATGAAGCCGGTCATGCTGCTGGTCATGATCCCGGTCGAGGTGGTGAGCAAGCTGACCAAGCCCTTCGCCCTCGCCGTCCGTCTCTTCGCCAACATGACGGCGGGACACACGCTCATTTTCTCTCTCCTGGGCCTCATCTTCATCTTCGCGCAGCTCACCTTCGCAAGATGGGCGGTCGCCGGCGCTTCCGTGACGGCCACCACGCTGATGATGGTCCTCGAGTTGTTCGTGGCCTTCCTGCAGGCCTACATCTTCGCCATGCTCTCGGCCGTCTTCATCGGCCTGATCCGCCACGCCCACTGACGGGCGGGCGCTTTCCGCTACACCACGACCGATTCCAAACCCACACCACGGACGAGAAGACCAACCATGCTGCACGCGACGTTGACTGCGGTCCAGGAGGCCGCCATGGACCTCGAGACGGCCAAGAACTACCTGAGCCTGCTTGGCGCGGGCATCGGATTCGGCTTTTCCGTGCTCGGAGCGGGCATCGGCATCGGGCTCATCGGCAAGGGCGCGGCCGAAGGGATCGCGCGCCAGCCGGAGGCTGCGGGCCGGATCTTCAACACCGGCATCATCCTGGCGGCGATGATCGAAGGGGCGGCCCTCTTCGGCCTCGTGCTCGCCTTCCTGTACAAGCAACTCTAGCCAGAAACCGTCCCCCCGGGCGTGTCCTTCACCCACGCCGGATCCCACATCCCGCCGGGTTCGGGGGTCCGTCCGGGAACCCTGGTGTCACGATTATGAGAGCACTATCGGCGGCTGCCGCGGCGGCAGCACTCAACGCCCTTCCCGCATCCCTCCTGGCTCAGGAAGAGATGGGGCTTTTCGACATCAACACCGGCCTGAGCCTGTGGGCGCTGATCGTCTTCCTGATCCTGCTTCTGCTCCTCGCCAAATTCGCCTGGGGTCCGATCCTGAATGCGCTCGAGACCCGGGAACGGAACATCCAGAGCTCCATCGACGACGCCACGCGGCTGCGCAAGGAAGCGTCCGACGCGCTCGACGAGCACAGGCTGCAATTGCGCGAGGCGCGCCACGAGGCGCAGCACATCATCGCCGAGGCGAAGGAGGCTGCGGCGGGCCTCGGGAGAGAACTGGAAGCGAAGGCGCGGCAGGAGAGCGCGGCCATCGTTCAGCGCGCCCGGCGCGAGATCGAGGTGGAGCGGGACGCGGTGCTGGAGGCGATCCGCAAGGAGACCGTGGGCCTCGCCCTCGCGGCTGCGTCCAGGCTGGTCCGGCAGCGTCTGGATGCGCCGGAGGACCGCGAACTGGTGAACAACTACCTGTCGTCGCTCTCCGCCATCGGCAAGAGGCGCGACGCGTGAGAGAGGAAACCGTCGCCAGGAACTACGCGGAGACCCTCTTCGCGCTGGCGGAGCGTCACGAGGGGGTCGAGGCGTACCAGGACGCGCTGGCTGCCCTGGTCGGAACCCTCAACGAGAGCCCCGGGTTGCGAAACTTCCTGGCCACGCCGCGCATCGCTGCCGCGGACAAGAAGGCGGTCTTGCGCTCCGCGCTCGAGGGTCGCGTCCCGGGACGCTTTCTCAGCTTCGTGCTGGTCACGGTCGACAAGCGCAGGCAGGCGCTGCTCGAGCAGATCGCGCTCAGCTACAACGAGCTGCTGGACGAACACCACAAGCGGGTTCACGTCGAGGTGACGGTGGCGCGCGCGCTCGACGGCGCGGCGCAGAGGAGCGTCGCCGTCCGGCTCTCGCAACTGCTCGGCCGGACCGCGATTCCCCACTTCCGTGTCCACCCGGAAATCCTCGGCGGAGTGGTGGTGAGGGCGGGCGACACCGTATACGACGGTTCCCTGAGACGCCGCCTGGAGGGGATGCGGCACTCGCTGCTGGCGGCATCCCTGGGCGGCACTGCGACAACCAACGGCGGAGGCTGACGCCTTCGAGGCACCACAGGACAGGGTATGGCTCACACTGATTCCCAACTTCGGGCCAGCGAGATCAAGGACGTTCTGCTTTCCGAGATCGAGCGCTACGAGGACCAGCTGCATGCCGAGGAGGTCGGCGAGGTTCTGGAGGTCAAGGACGGCATCGCGCGCATCTACGGGCTCACCAACGCCATGGCCAGCGAGATGCTCGACGTCACCTCCAGCGAAACCGGGGAGACCGTCACCGGGCTGGCGCTCAACCTCGAGGAAGACAACATCGGCGCCGTGATCATGGGCGACTGGACACAGCTCCACGAGGGTGACGAGGTTCGCCGCACCGGACGCGTGCTGGACGTCCAGGTAGGGTCGGGATACATCGGCCGGATCGTCGACGCGCTCGGGAACCCGCTGGACGGCAAGGGCCCCGTCGCCCCCATCGAGGGCAGCCGCCAGATCGACGTGGTGGCGCCGGGCATCGTGCTGCGGCAGCCGGTCAAGGAGCCGCTCCAGACCGGTCTCAAGGCCATCGACTCGATGATCCCGATCGGGCGCGGCCAGCGCGAACTGATCATCGGCGACCGCGGGACGGGCAAGACGGCCATCGCCGTGGACACGATCATCAACCAGGCCGACACCAACGTCATCTGCATCTACTGCGCGGTGGGGCAGCGGGCCGGGAAGGTTGCCGCGGTGGTCGAGACCTTCCGCGAGCACGGGGCGATGGACTACACCATCGTGGTCGCGGCCAACGCTTCCGATCCCGCGCCCATGCAGTACATCGCCCCCTACGCCGCCTGCGCGCTGGCGGAGCACTTCATGTGGCAGGGGATGGCCACCCTGGTCATCTACGACGACCTGTCCAAACAGGCTCAGGCCTACCGCCAGCTCTCGCTGGTGCTGCGGCGCCCGCCCGGCCGCGAGGCGTATCCCGGGGACGTGTTCTACCTCCACTCGCGGCTGCTCGAGCGGGCGGCCAAGCTCGCCGACGAGCAGGGCGGGGGATCGCTCACCGCGCTGCCCATCATCGAGACCCAGGGCGGGGACGTCTCGGCGTACATTCCCACCAACGTGATTTCGATCACCGACGGCCAGATCTTCCTCGAGCCCGACCTGTTCTACTCGGGGGTGCGTCCCGCCGTGAACGTGGGCATTTCGGTATCGCGCGTGGGCGGAAACGCGCAGATCAAGGCCATGAAGAAGGTGGCGGGGCGCCTGCGGCTGGACCTGGCGCAGTACCGGGAGCTGGAGGCCTTCGCCCAGTTCGGCTCTGATCTGGACGCGGCCACGCAGAAGCAGCTGGCCCTCGGAGAGCGCACGGTGGAAGTGCTCAAGCAGCCGCAGTACCAGCCGATGCCGGTCGAGAACCAGATCGCCACCATCTACGCCGTCACCAACGGCTATCTCGATGCGATCCCGGTGGCGCAGGTGCGCAAGTGGGAACGCGGCTTCCACGAATTCCTCGCGACCTCCGGGAAGGACGTGCTGAGCGGGCTGCGCTCCGAGGGGATGCTCACCGAGGAGATCGAGACCCGCCTGGTGGACGCGATCCAGGCCTGGTCCGGGATGTACCTGGCCGACTCCGACGCCGCCGGCAACGGAGCGGCGAGCTGACATGGCCGGAGCCCGCGACGTCAAGCGCAGGATTCGCTCGGTCGAGAATACGCGCCAGATCACCCGGACCATGGAACTGGTCGCCACCTCCAAGCTCAAGCGGGCCACCGACCGGGTCAGGGCAGCGCGGCCCTACAGCGAGGCGCTGAGCGCCATCGTCTCCAGCCTGCACGCACCGGAATACGCGGAGGCGCTGCCGGTGCTGCGCAAGCCGGAGCAGGTGCGGCGCGCCGCCATCCTGTTGATGACCGCCAACCGGGGGCTGGCGGGAGCCTTCAACGCCAACCTGATTCGCGAGGGGCGTCAGTTGCTCGACAGGCTGCGGAGCGACGGGGTGGAGGTCGATCTGCATCTGGCCGGGCGCAAGGGGCTCGCCTACTTCCGGTTCCGCGGCGAGGCCATCGCTTCGAGCCGGACCGACATCAGCGACGACCCGACCGTCGGCGACGCCGAGGGGCTGTCCGGGTCGCTGCGGGAGGCCTTCGAGGCGGGTGAGATCGACGCCGTGTACCTGATCTCGTCGGAGTTCCGCTCCGCCATGTCGACGCCTCCACGGACGCTCCGGCTGCTGCCTCTGCAGCCGTCTGAAGGAGCCCTTTCGGCCGAGGCGTTCATCCTGTCGCCCTCGGCGGTCGGCGTGTTGCGCGATCTCATTCCCCTGTACCTGCGCAACATGGTCTACCGGGCGCTGGTGGAGAATGCGGCCGCGGAGCAGGGCGCGCGCCGCACGGCCATGAAGAACGCAACCGACAACGCGGGAGAGATGATCGAACACCTCACCCGCACCTACAACCGGGCCCGCCAGGCGCAGATCACGCAGGAGATCGCGGAGATCGTGGGCGGCGCGGAAGGCGTCGGCTAACCCTCACGATACGCCAGGCTTTTCCGCCCTGTTCGGGCGGGCCGGAGTCCATATCCAGAAAACCGATAAGACGACCCAGATCATGTCCCAGACAGACATCGGCCGAGTGGTGCAGGTGATCGGTCCCGTGCTCGACGTCGAGTTCGAGTCCGGCCATCTTCCCGAGATCTACAGCGCCCTGCGCCTGCAGGCGACTTCCGGCGAAGACCGCGAGATCTCGCTGGTCGCGGAAGTTCAACAGCACATCGGCCGGGGACAGGTGCGGGCGGTGTCCATGTCCTCGACCGATGGCGTGACCCGCGGGATGGAGGTCGTCGACACCGGACAGCCCATCACCGTGCCCGTGGGCGAGGCGGCGCTGGGACGCATCCTCAACGTCATCGGCGAACCCGTGGACGAAATGGGTCCGGTGCAGGGGGAAGACGGGGCCACGCCCGAGCGCTGGCCGATCCACCGGGAGGCGCCGCGGTTCTACGCCCTCGAGCCCAAGACGGAGATCTTCGAGACCGGGATCAAGGTGGTCGACCTGCTCGCTCCCTACGTCAAGGGAGGCAAGACCGGCCTGTTCGGGGGAGCCGGGGTGGGGAAGACCGTCATCATCATGGAGCTCATCAACAACATCGCCATGGAGCACGGTGGCCGCTCCGTGTTCTCCGGCGTGGGCGAGCGCACCCGCGAAGGGAACGACCTCTGGCTGGAAATGAAGGAATCCGGCGTCCTGGATTCGACCGCGCTCTGCTACGGGCAGATGAACGAGCCCCCCGGCGCGCGCCTGAGGGTGGGCCTCTCCGGGTTGACCATCGCGGAGTACTTCCGCGACGTCGAGAAGCAGGACGTACTGCTCTTCATCGACAACATCTTCCGCTTCACGCAGGCGGGTTCGGAGGTGTCCGCGCTGCTGGGACGCATGCCCTCGGCGGTGGGGTACCAGCCCACCCTGGGGACCGAAATGGGAGAGCTGCAGGAGCGCATCACCTCGACCCGGGACGGTTCCATCACCTCCGTGCAGGCCATCTACGTCCCCGCGGACGACCTGACCGACCCCGCGCCCGCGGCCGCCTTCGCCCACCTCGACGCCACCACGGTGCTTTCCCGTTCGATCGCGGAGCTGGGCATCTATCCCGCGGTGGATCCCCTCGACTCCACCTCGCGCATCCTGGATCCCCAGTTCCTGGGCAGGAGGCACTACGAGGTGGCCACCGGCGTCCAGCAGATCCTCCAGCGCTACAAGGACCTGCAGGACATCATCGCGATCCTGGGCATGGACGAGCTGAGCGAGGAGGACAAGATCATCGTCAACCGGGCGCGCAGGCTGCAGCGCTTCCTCTCCCAGCCGTTCTTCGTCGCCGAGCAGTTCACGGGGATCCCCGGGCGATACGTCAAGCTCGGCGACACCATCGAGTCGTTCGAGCGGGTGGTGGCCGGCGAATTCGACCATCTGCCGGAGCAGGCCTTCTACATGAAGGGCGGGATCGACGAGGTTGTGGCCGCCGGCGAGGAGCTGGGGGGTTCGGCATGAGTCGCCTCAACGTCAAGGTGGTAAACCCGGAGCGTGTGCTCTTCCAGGGCGAGGCGGCTTCGCTGGTCGCGCCCGCATGGGACGGCAAGGTGGGCATCCTGCCCAGCCACGCCCCCTTCCTCACCCTGCTCGGGCAGGGTGAGGTGGATGTGGATCTCGTGGGCGGAGGCAGTGCCCGACATCCGGTTTCGGGCGGCGTGCTCAAGGTACTCGCCGATGAAGTGATCGTCCTTACGGAGTCGGGGCGCACCACCTCTTCCGACTGAACCGGTGCGTCTGGACCTGCACCTGCACTCCCAGGCCTCGGACGGCTCCGAGCCTCCGTCGGGTGTCGTGGAGGCCGCCGCCGCCGGGCGGCTGGACGTGATCGCGCTCACCGACCACGACACCACCCAGGGTCTCGACGGCGCCCGCGCGGCCGCCGCGCGAGTCCCGATCGAGATCGTATCCGGAATCGAGATCAGCACGGCGCACGCGGGCAGGGGGCTCCACATCCTGGGCTACTTCGTGGATCCCTCGACGCCCCGGCTGCGCGCGTACGAGACCCGGGCCCGCCACCGGCGCGAAGAGCGGATGCGGGAGATGATCCAGCGGCTTGCCGTCCGCGGCGTTCACGTGCGCTACGAGTCGGTGGTCGAAATCGCCGGGCCCTCGCGCCGCAGCCTGGGTCGGCCCCATCTCGCGCGGGCTCTGGTGGCGGAGGGGTACGCGGACAGCGTTCCGGACGCGTTCGACCGGCTCATCGGGAACCGGCATCCCGCATACGTTCCAACGGCCTTCGTTTCGGCTGAAGAAGCCATTCGGATCATCCTGGAGTCGGGCGGCATTCCGGTTTGGGCCCATCCTCCCTACGAACTTCTGGAAGGGCTTCTTCCCGGGCTCAAGCTGGCCGGCCTGAGGGGGATCGAGGTCTACAGGCCCCGAACTTCACCCGAGCGCATTCTCTCGCTGGAACGGATCGCTCGGTCGTGGAACCTGCTGATGACCGGTGGCTCCGACTGGCACGGTCCCGACTCGGGAACATTGGGGAAGTTCTGCGTCTTCGGGGATGAAGTGGCGGGGTTCCTGGAAGCGGGAGGGATGTAGGGGCGATAGCCGGGCTTCGTCAGCGCCACCCCTCCACCGCCTCGCGCAGCCGGCGTGTGGCGTTCGCGGGGCGACGGGCCGCCATCACCGCCGAGATCACCGCCACGCCGCCCGCCCCGCTCCCGCCCAGGAGCGGGACGCGCTCGGCGGTCACGCCGCCGATGGCGAGCACGGGGATGCCGACCGAGCGCGCCACGGCGGCGAGCCCGCCGACCCCGATGACCGCGCCCGCGTCCGGCTTGCTGGTGGTGGGGAAGACGGTCCCGCAGCCGAGATAGTCGGCGCCGTCGGCCTCCGCCCGGCGAGCCACGCCGGGATCGTCGGTCGAGTGACCCAGCAGGAAGCCGTCGGGCACCACCCTGCGCGCCGCCGCGACGGGTACGTCGTCGGGGCCCAGGTGGACGCCGTCCGCGCCTGCCGCCAGGGCGATGTCGAGCCGGTCGTTCACGATCAGCAGGGCCCCGTGGCGGGCGGTGACGGCGCGCAGGCGGCGGGCCAGGGCGAGGAGTTCGCGCGGCGGCGCCTCCTTGTCGCGCAGCTGAACGGCGGTGGCGCCGGCCGCCACGACCTCCCCCACTACCTCTTCCGGCGACCGCCCGCAGCGGGGGCGAGGGTGGGTGACTACCAACAGGCGGAGCGCGCGCCGGAGCGGGTCCGCGGCGCCGGTCATCGGCCGCCCGGACCCGCTCCGGCGGCCCCCCGCCGCGACCGCGCGACCGCGCGGTTGTGCTCGCTCAGGGTGCGCGAGAAGGTGTGCGAGCCGTCGGCGTTGGCGACGAAGTACAGGTAGTCCACCTCGGCCGGATGCAGCGCGGCGTCCAGCGCGGCGGCTCCGGGCGCCCCGATGGGGCCGGGGGGAAGCCCCCCCCGGGTGTAGGTGTTGTAGGGGTGATCGGCTACCGAGTCCATCGCGGCGAAGAGCAGGCGGGGGCGATGGCCGCCCAGGGCGTACAGCACGGTGGGGTCGGCCTGCAGGAGCATGCCGATGCGCAGGCGGTTGTGGTAGACCGCCGAGATCGCGGGCATTTCGCCGGATGCGCGAGCCTCCGCCTGGATGATCGACGCCAGCGTCACCACCTCCCGCTCCGACAGTCCCAGCTCCGCGGCCCGCGCCTCCCGCTCGGAGGTCCAGTAGCTCCGGTAGCGCTCGCTCATCGCGTCGACCACGGCGTCGAGCGGGACACCGCCGGCGAAGAGGTAGGTGTCCGGAAACAGGTACCCCTCCAGACCCGGCCCCGGCAGATTCCAGCGGGTGTGGGCGTCTTCCCCGCCCAGCCTGACGCGCACGGTGTCGGCGGGCAGTTCGGTGATGCCGGCGACGCGGGTGGCGATCCGGGGAAGCGTGAAGCCTTCGGGAATGGTGACCGCCACCATCCTGACCCGGCCTTCGACGAGGGCGTCGAGCAGGCGCGGCCATCCGGTTCCGGCGTCCAGCGCATACGTGCCGGCGCGAACGTTGCGCTCGTCGCGCCGCAGCCGCGCGTAGACGCGGAAGAGGAGCGGTCGGCGTATCAGTCCGCGCGCCACCAGCGTGTCGGTGATCTGCCCGAAGGTGGCTCCCGGCGCGACCGTGAACACCACGGTCTCGCCGTCCGGTGGCATGCCGCCGGGCGTCTCGACCGGCGCCGCCAGCCAGAGCAGCACCGACCCGCCGCCGAGCAGGATCACGCCGGCAGCCGTCGCGAGCGCGATCCTCGGCCAGCCCAGGGCCGCGCCCCGCCTGCCGATGGCCCGCGTTGCCGAGGTGCTTCCGGCGACGACCCTCCGGAGCATCGAAGCCGCGCCGGCGGCCGCGGCCCTCGTCCACCCGCGGGGGACCTTCCGCACCAGCCCGGCAATGACCGTCGCCGCGGCCTGCACCCACCTGGTCACCTGAGGCGCCTCTCTCCCGCGTCCAGCCATCTCTGCAGAATCAGTGCGGCCGCCGCCGCATCCACGCGTTCCTTTTGCTCCCGCTTGCGCCGGGGCAGTGCGAGCGAGCGTACGACCCTCTCCGCGCTGGCGGATGTCATGCGCTCGTCGACATAGTACACGTCGAGTTCCAGGCTGCCACCGAGTCGATCTCCGAAACGGCGCACTTCGGCGCACCAATCCGTCTCGGTCCCGTCTGCGGCGAGTGGGAGCCCGACGACCAGCGCGATCGCGCCGTGGTCACGCGCGAGCGCCTGGAGGGCGCCCATGGGCGGCCGCTTGCCGCGCCGCCGCGTCAGGGTAGGCAGGGGCGTGGCGAAGGTACCCGTCGGATCGCTGATTGCGACACCGATTCGCCGTTCGCCATAATCGATGCCGAGCACGCGCATGCGAGGCTGTCTCTCACTGTTCTGGAGGCTGTTTTCCGGATTGGATCCTACCCGCACTCACAAATGACCCCAACAACATCACACTCGGCTCCGGTCGCCGTCGACCGCCCGCGTACCTCCATGAGCGCGATTCGCATCATCGAGCGCAAGAGCGCCGGCCAGACCCTGGAAGCCGGAGAGCTGCAGGCCTTCCTTGGCGCGTATCTGGAGGGTGACGTCCCCGACTATCAGATGGCCGCCTTTCTGATGGCCGTCTGGTTCCGTGGCCTCTCGGGCGCCGAGCTGGATGCCGTCCTCGACACGATGATCGCCTCGGGAGCCTCGCTGGATCTCTCCCATCTCGATGGCCCGCGGGTCGACAAGCACTCTACGGGTGGCGTCGGAGACAAGGTGTCGCTGGTTCTGGCTCCCCTCGCGGCGGAGTTGGGGCTCTACGTGCCCATGATGTCGGGCCGCGGTCTCGGCCACACGGGCGGCACCCTCGACAAGCTGGAATCGATTCCGGGCTTCCGCACCGACATCGCGCTCGACGATTTCGTGTCGATACTGGAGGGGGAGCGGTTCGCGATGATCGGGCAGACCCCGGAGATCGCGCCCCTCGACCGCCGGCTCTACGATCTTCGCTCGGTGACCGGCACGGTGTCGTCGATTCCCCTGATCGCGACCAGCATCATGAGCAAGAAGCTCGCGGAGGGGCTGACCGGGCTGGTGCTCGACGTCAAGGCAGGCTCCGGCGCCTTTCTGCCCGGGATCGAGCGCGCGCTGGAACTGGCGCGGACGATGGTGACCCTGGGCGAGCGTGCCGGAGTCGAGACGGTCGCCCTGGTGACGGCGATGGATCGTCCCCTTGGGCGCGCCATCGGCAACGCGCTGGAGGTGGCGGAGGCGCTGGACTGCCTGGCCGGCGGCGGTCCCGCCGATCTTCGGGAAGTGACGCTCGGCCTGGTTGCCCAGATGATGGTCGTCGGAGGTCTCGCGCGCGATGCGGGAAGCGCCCGGGCGCGGGCGGCCGCCGCGCTCGACTCGGGCCGCCCGCTGGAACGCTTCGCGCGCGTGGTGGCGCTTCAGGGCGGCGACACCCGGGCGGTTCACCGTCCCGAGAGGCTGCCGGCCGCAAGGGTTCGCCGCTATGTGCGCGCGCAATCGTCCGGCTTTGCGGCGGCCATCGATCCGCGGACGCTGGGCCACGGGGTGGTCGAGCTGGGTGGCGGCCGGACGCGGCTCGGGGCAACCATCAACCGCGGTGTAGGCTTCAGGCTGGAAGTCCAGGTCGGGGAAAAGGTAGCGGCCGGCAGCACCCTGGGGGTCGTGTACGCGGCCACGTCGGAGGACGCCGACAGGGCGTCGGAGATGCTCCGTCGAGCGATTCGGGTCGCTCAGGACGTTCCGCCGCCGCAGACGCCCCTGCTGTCCCACCGGGTAACCGCGAACGGAGTCGAGCAGCTCTAGCGCGGCACGCCGCCGAAGATCCGCGAGGCGTCGCAGGGCTCGGTCGGCTCCGTGCCCGGAATGAAGATCTCCTGGTAGCGCTGAACCTCCGGACACCACTCGGAGGCCAGAAGCCCGGTCTTGTTGTCCACCTGGAGCCGGAGGAGGGCTTCCGGCAGCGGCCAGCGCGACGGAATCTCCCGCAGCGGGGGCATGTCGGGGCGGGTCTCGTCGCCCTCCCACCCGTAGTACACGCTGCGCATGAAGGTGCCCCAGACGGGGGCCGCGTCGCCGCCGCCGGTAGAGTTGGGGCGGATTTCCTGGGGCTGGTCCATCCCGTACCAGACGATCGCGTGCAGGTCGGGCGTGAAGCCGTTGAACCAGGCGTCCGTCGAATTGTTGGTCGTCCCGGTCTTGCCGGCCGCGGGGACTTCGTGCGGAAGCCCGGCGATGATGCGGATCGCCGTGTAGCCGGTTCCGGCCGCGACCACGTCCTCCAGCATGTGCACGATCACGCGGGCCTCGAGGCTGTCCATCACCGGCGTCTTCTCCGGCTGGGGCTCCCAGAGCACCTGGCCCTCGGCGTTCTCCACCCGCAGGATGCCGTGCGGCTCGACGCGCGTGCCCAGGGTCGCGAACGAGGCGTACGCCTTGGCCATGTCGATGGGAAGAACCTCCGCCGATCCGATCGTGGCCGACGGGAAGCGCGGGATGTCGGTGCTCAGGCCGAGCCGGGTCGCCATCTGGGCGACAGTCTCGATGCCGACATCGTCCCACCCGAGCCTGATGGCGATCATGTTGCGCGATTCCCGCAGGCCCTGGCGGATGGTCATGCGCCCCTTGAAGATCTCGTCGAAGTTCTGCGGCAGCCACGGTTCGCCGCTCACCTGCATGTAGGCGAAGGGCGCGTCGACCACGACGTGCGAGGGCGGGATTCCGCTCTCCACCGCCGCCGCGTAGACGAAGGGCTTGAACGAAGAGCCCGGCTGGCGCATGGCCTGGGTGGCGCGGTTGAACTTGGAGTGGACGAAATCCCTGCCCCCGACCATCGCGAGCACCTCGCCGGTCGACGGCTCCAGAACGATCATCGCCCCCTGGACATACGGCGTCTCGAAGGCTTCCGTAGCCTCCGCGAACTCCGCATAAAGGGGGTGGTCGAACCCGGGCCGCGCCTCGACGCGCCCGAATCCCCACTCCATGGCCCGCTCGGCCAGGAACTGCATGTCCAGGTCGAGCGTGGTCTGGATCTCGAGGCCCGCCGTGTACAGCTGGCTGCCGTAGCGGTCGTCGAGAATCTGGCGGATCCATTCCTCGAAGTAGGGCGCCACCGGTCCCCCGCTGCGGGTGCCCGGCGTCGGGAGTGGAACCGCCGACCACCGTTCAAGCTCTGCCGGGCTGATGATCCCCTGCTCGGCCATGCGGCGCAGAACCAGGTCGCGCCGCGATTGGGACTCTTCCGGGTTGAGGAAGGGGTTGTAGCGGCGCGGACGGTTGGGGATCGCCGCAAGGAGCGCGGCCTCTGCCGGGTTGATCTGCGTCGCCGGCTTGCCGAAGTACTTGCGGGCGGCCGCCTCGATGCCGTACACCCCGTCGTAGTTCACCTGGTTCATGTAGGCTTCGAGAATCTGGTCCTTCGTGTAGGCCCGCTCCAGCTCCAGCGCGACCTGCGCCTCCTTGAGCTTGCGTACCAGCCGCTTCTCGAAGCCGATGTCCTCCTCCCAGATGTTGCGCGCCAGCTGCTGCGTAAGCGTGCTTCCCCCGCCGTGCTCCATGGATCGGGTGAGAACCAGGTCGCGGGCCGCGCGCGCAATGCCGATCGGGTCCAGGCCACCGTGGTTGTAGAAGCGCTTGTCCTCGACCGCGACGAAGGCGCCCGGGACATAGGCGGGCAGCGAGCCTATGGCCACCGGGGTACGGCGCTGGATGCCGAACTCCGAGATGATGCGGCCATCGCGGGCGAGCAGCTTCGAGGTCTGGCGGGGCTCCCAGTTGTGAATCTGGGCGATGGAGGGGCAGTCGCCGCACAGGTTGCGCCAGGAACCCCACACGAAGCCGCCGGCCAGCGCGGCCGTCGCCAGCAGGCTCCACGATACCGCCGGCACCGCGAGCAGTGCTCGAATCGCCGAAACAGGGGTCTTCATGTCTATCCGGGGTTGGGCCTTTGCGGGAAACATGATGTCACGGTCTGGTCAGGCTCATGTAACGAAAAGGTAACCGCGATTTCGTCGCACTCCGCCGATCTCCGCTGCAAATACCCCGCCTCGTGCGTCCCGGATCCCGCACCGGAAGGTCCCCTTTGCAGGGGATGGCGGCTGTGTTAGTATGCTCCCAATCCGGGCTGACGTACCGAGGTCAGCGACTCGGGTGGGGCAGGTACGTGAGGGGGATTGGGGAAGGTCGCCGTCCGGCAGGGCGTGTTCGGAAGCGGTTTCCGGGTACACACTCGGCAGGGAGGTTGCCTGTGACGCAATCCATTGTTCGATCGACACCGACAAAAAACCCGACAGGAAACCAAAAACGTTCTAATCCGACACCGATATTGTCGTATCGGCGCTTCGAGAGCGGGCGCACCTCTGCGGTGACGCCCGTTTTTCGTTGGTTCAAGGAGGCGATCATGACACGTATTCTCTCCGCGACCCCGGGACTGCTCGGGATCGCCGCGGCGGCGATTCTGCTCACCGCCGCGCCGGCAGCCGCCCAAACCGGAAAAGTGACCGGCGTGGTCACGGATCAAGCCACCGGCGAGCCCCTCGCAAACGCTTCGGTCTTCATCGACGGGACCGGGCGCGGGTCGCTGACCCAGGACAACGGCCGCTTTTTCATCATCAACGTTCCGCCCGGCACCTATACGCTGGTGGCCGAACTGATCGGTTACGCCAGCGAGCGGCGCGAGAACGTCGCCGTCTCCATCGACGTCACCGTGCAGCAGAACTTCCAGCTGGCCACCGAGGCCATCGCACTGGGTGAAGTCGTGGTGTCGACCAGCCGCACCCCGCTGGTGGTGGAGGGCCAGACCGGGTCGCTCGAGATGATCTCCAGGGACGAGATCGACGCGCTCCCGGTGACCGACATCATGGGCGTGCTCGAGCTGGAGCAGGGCTTCCTGCAGGTTCCTGAAGACAACACCACGGTGGTCTCCTTCGCGCAGCAGAGGCAGGGAGTTACAGCCCTCCGGATCCGCGGCGGACGGGGCGCCGAGACGACGGTCATGATCGACGGCATTCCGATCAACAACTTCGCGCTCGGCGGCCCGGCCTTCGACATCACCAACAAGGCCATCGAGCAGGTGGCGATCTTCACGGGGCAGCTGGACGTTCAGTATGGCAACGCACTATCGGGCGTCGTCAACTACGCTACCCCCGAGGGCTCCGACGAGCTGCAGGGCGAGCTTGAGTTCCGGTCCTCCGAGGTGGGCGGATGGCTGGGCAACCAGTACGACCAGACCCGCGGGTTCGACATGTTCGAAGGGGTCATATCGGGTCCCATCCCCATGACCGGCGACAACCTGCGCTTCCTCATCGCCGGCCGACAGAGGTACGGAGCGGCCCGCGCCTACGAGTTCGACTACGATGTCTTCGACCCGTCGAACCCGTCCACCGAGTTCAACACCCCCGACGCCAACGACGTCATCCCCGGCTGGCGGGCGACCGGGTTCGACGAAGTACGGGACGGCTACGCCAAGCTAACCTATTACGCGACCCCGGCGGCCAAGCTGAACCTTTCCTGGGCGGGGTACGAGCGGGAGTACAAGCCTTACGACTTCGACTGGACCCTCGCCGTCAACCCGCTGGAGTACATGACCACGGCCACCGACAGCGCCTACTACCTGGCGCGGACCAGAACTCTGGACTACCAGAACCTGGTGCAGAACTCGCTCCGGCTGGACCGCAACCTGTTCATCGCACGCTGGGACCACACCTTCGGACGTTCCGCCTACAAGATCACGGTGGGACGCTTCGACCAGAGCCGCGAGACCTGCAACGTCATGAGCGGTGTCTGCCTGGAGAACCACTACGAGGACCCCAACTTCAATGGCGGCTTCGTGGCTCCGGGCCCCGCGGTGTACAACAACACGCCCACCGCCGGGACCGACCGCTTCTGGGGCGGGGAGAGCGTGCTGACGACAACGGGCCGCTTCGACTTCCAGTCGCAGGTCTCGGACAACCACAACATCTCGGGCGGCGTGTTCTACCAGGGTCACGACCTTACCTATGACGAATGGGACGACGTGGGTGTCAACGACGTGGTCAAGCTGCACCAGCTATTCGAGGCCCAGCCCTGGGACGGCGCCGTCTACATCCAGGACCAGATCGAATACGACTTCCTGACGCTCAAGCTGGGCGCGCGCTTCGACTACGGGAGGGCGAGCGGGCTATTCTTCGCCAATCCCGTCGATCCGACCAACGGCACCACCGCGCTCGACGTATGCAGCAATCCCTCGCAGTGGCAGAACGTCACCGTGCGCGAGTACGATGCGGCGACCGAAACCGTCAGCACGTCCACGGTTTCGGCCGATCCGAGCTGGACGCTCGCCGGCTGCACCTTCGACGTCCGCGACGAAGCCACGCGCATCGCGTCTTCCGACGACTTCTCGGAGGCGGATACCCGCTCACAGTTCTCTCCCCGGATCGGTGTGAGCTTCCCGGTCACGGAGAGCTCGAGCCTGTTCCTGAACTTCCAGCGTCTCTCGCAGAACCCGATTCTCATCAACAACTACCGGAACTCGGGGATCGGCACCGCGCGCGAGGGAACCATCGCGGGACCCGCAATCTTCGTGAACGCTTCGGCGGGGCAAACTCCCTTCCTGGGCAACCCGCACCTCGTCACCGAGCAGGCGACCACCTACGAGATCGGGTATTCGCAGGAGATCGACGGCCAGTACGCCCTTTCCGCCGTCATCTTCTCGAAGGACCAGAGCGGCCTCACGGGGGTGGCCCGCGTCGGCAGCCCGCCCTATACGGTCATCGATCCGGGCGCGACCTACGGCTTTTCCGCGCCGGACTACGCCGTCCTGACCAACCAGGATTTCGCGACCACGCGGGGTATCGAGATCGCGTTGCGCCGGCGTGTGGAGAACTACTGGGGCTTCGACGTGAACTACGGCCTCTCGGCGTGCCGCACCAACGCCGCGGACCCGGAGCGGGAATTCGAGGCCCAGACGGACGAGGGCGACCCCTTCATCAGGGACGAGATCCCCTGCGAGATCGACCAGCCCCACAAGTTCACCGGCGTCTTCCGGCTCGCGGTGCGTGACGACGTGCCCGAAATCCCGTTCGGCGACGTGCTCGCCAACACCAACCTTTCGGTGATCTTCTCCGGGTCGAGCGGGTTGCCCTACACGCCGACGCTGACGTTCGAGGGCTTCGGGGAACTCGAACAGTTCGACCGTTACAGCGGGCGCGCGCCCATGCTCATGACCCTCAACATGCAGGCGCGCAAGGACTGGACCATCAACAACGTCCGTTACGGGTTCTTCGTGAACGTCAACAACCTGACCGACCGCCTGAACTGCATTCAGGTATACGAGTCGACCGGGAAGTGCACCGACGGCTCCGAGGACCAGAGCCGGCGCCGCGCGGGGAACACGGTGGGGACCAGCACGGATTCCACCTTCTTCGACCGCCCGCACTTCATCGGGCAGCGCAGGACGATCACGGCCGGCATGAGGGTCACCTTCTAACAGCCCATGGGCCGCCGGCATGCAAAGAGACGCCAAACTTGTCCAATCGGAGTTCTCATGAAGAAACTTCTTACGCGCAGAGGAGGCCTCCTCATCGCGGGCCTGTTGGTGCTGCCGCTGGGTACGCCCGGCGAAGCGCGAGCCCAGGAAGACGTGACGGTCATCGACGCGGGGGGTGTGGGTAACGATCTTGTGGTGCCAACGCGCCCGAACCTCTTCCAGTTGCGGGCGTTCGGCGACGAGGGCGCGGCCGGGGTTCGCACCAACGGATCCAACGTATGGTGCCTGCAGAACATCCAGGGCTTCTCAAGCCGCTTCAACTTCGGTTGCCGCACCGGTTGGTATGTCCGCCAGATCAACGGATTCTACACTTCCGCCATCTTCGACATGGGGATGAAGTGGGGCGCGCCCGCGAGCGACCTGCCGGACGTGATCGACCCGGCCACCAGCGGGCTCGGCGGCGGCGGCTATACGGTGAACATGACGACCCTCATCATCGGGGGGGCGGTACAGGGTGGGGGCGACAAGCTGTGGGCTTCAGACCGGAGCCCGGTCGATCTGCTGAACCTGGCGGCCAAGACCACCGAGGACGCCACCTGCACGAATCACTCGGCCCCGCGTGACGGCTGGATGTTTTCCGGATTCCAGCTCACTCCTACCTCCGACTGCGAGACGACGCTCCCCGCATCCGGATGGCAGGGCAGCCACCCGATCCCGGCCGAATCGTATCTGGAACTCCAGGCCTCCGCGCCGGAATTCGGGGCCATGTACGATTCCATGGATCCGTACGGCTATGATCCGTTCGCGTTCTGGCGCGTGCCCGAGGAGATGCAGAGCACCGAGAAGTTCCTCGGCGACTGGCAGACCTACGGCGAGCTGAGCGACTGGTACCGAAACGCTCTCGAACGCTACGGGACGGTGATTCCCGGAGGCGCCGGATCGCCCAACTACGCGGGCTGGCCGCTGGGACTCACCCAGTTCTACGACGGGTTCTACTTCGGACTTCCGACGGTCGGAAACGTGATGTACTTCCAGTCCATCATCGTCAACGAGTCCGAGAAAGTGTACGGCGTCGGGATGACCTACGACTCCGTCTACATCGGCATCAACGTCGATCCGCTGCTGCAGGGGCAGGGCGACGCCCACTACTTCGATCCCGTGCGCAGCGCGATGCTCTGGAAAGAGACCGGAAGCCGCTGCGCGGACGCGATCGATCCCCCGGGTTCCGGCTGCAACCGGACCGGCAGCGACGACTGGGACAACGGCGCCGCGGGCGCGGGCATCGTGTTCCTCAAGACGCCCATCGGCGACGCGCGCTACAAGCTCTTCAGCGACCCGTCGAGCGACTTCTATAATCCCGCGCACCCGCGCGCCGGCGACACCATCATGTTCCAGCACCAGCGCCAGTGCGGGTTCGGGGGCTGCATTCCGCGCACCTGGAGCCGCAGCCAGCGCGCCCACTTCGGGCACTTCGCCTCGATCGGCGAATACACGCTGGACGGGGAGACGCCGGGCGACCTTTCCGACGGCGCCTACCACCGGATCTTCCGGCCGGAAGCGTGGCCGGAGCGCACGGGGGTCTACAACAAGTACGTCCCTGGCGAGGGTGAAGCGGGTGCGCCCACCTGGGACTGGAACCACGATGGCCAGCCGGACACCATCTACGCAGACGCCTGCGGCAGCCGCGGGTGCGTGGCCCTGTGGGCGGACACGCTTCCGTCGGGCTATACCAACAGCTACGGCAATATCGCCGATATCGCCGTGGGTCCGGTGCACATGGCCCCCGGCGACACCGTCCCCTTCGTGGTGGCGCTGGTGGGCGCCGCGGACTCCACCTCGATGGAGTCCGCCCTGGACAACGCCATCGGCTTCTACCAGCAGATGTACCTCGGGCCCGAGACGGCGCCGCCGCCGGTGATATCCGCGGTGGATGTGGTTGGAGGCCAGGCCGCATCTACGGGTGAGATCGACGGAAACGAGATCTCGCTCTTCTTCGACGATACCCCGGAGGAATGGGTCGATCCCTACCTGGCCAACCTCGATGTGAGCGCCGACGTCGCGCGCAACTACTGGCTGGCGGATTCGATCGCGGCACGCTCCAACAACAACGTGGCCGCCATCCACGTCTTCAAATCCTGCGACGGGGGTTCCACCTGGACGCAGGACGGGGACTGCGACGGCGACCCGGTCTTCGACGAGACCTCCAAGTGGTCGAACTTCGGGTGGCAGCCCTACACCACCTTCGAGGCCGAGGACGATGGCACGCTGCCCAACGTATTCGAGGACGAATCGTTGATCCCCGGCGTCACCTACACCTACTCCATCGTCACGGAGACGCGCGGAGCCACATTCAACGTGGTGCGCGGCACGCACGTCGACTCGCTGCTGGCCGAGGAGGTGGTGTTCGCGCCCGAGCTGATCGGAGCCGTGTCCGCGTCGGGCACCAACCCTAACGTGGCGGTGGTGTACGCGCCCCTCAACCTCGCGGCAGGTGCCAGCCGGGCCGAACTGAACGAGGTCTCCCGCAGCGGGAACTCCACCGTGCCGGTCGAATTGTCCGTGGTCGGAACCTCGCCCGTCTCCGGGCAGTACCGCGTCGTCTTCGGCGACAAGCTGGTGGTCAACCAGGTGGACAACCTGGACGATACCGGTTCGCCGACCTCCTCCCAGACCACCGTGGCCGCGCAGACGGTGCGCACCATAACCGGCATGGAGGGGGAGCCGAAGGAGGTCGTGATTGCCAGCGTGGACTTCAACCGGTCCGGCACCGTGACCATGTCCGGGCTGGAGGAACTGCCGGTGGACAGCGCGATGCAGAGCTCGATGCAGCGCACCACCGTGTTCGAGGGGGGCTTCGGCATGGTGGTTGCCGCCGGGTCCACCCCCTTGCTCGCGTCGACCACCCTCGAGGGC
Organism: Gammaproteobacteria bacterium; assembly: GCA_028819075.1. Lineage (NCBI taxonomy): Bacteria > Pseudomonadati > Pseudomonadota > Gammaproteobacteria > Gammaproteobacteria bacterium. The sequence continues at coordinate 70,640 of JAPPMM010000019.1, read as the reverse complement.
GACGAGGCCACCCCCGGCGCCTTCTTCAGCCGCGAGGACTTTCCCTTCTTCACGGTGTCGGTGGACGCTGCGGAGGGGGGTACGCTGGACCCGCCGTCCAGGGTTTTCACCACTGAATCGGCCGACACCGTCGCGCCGCGCGTGCAGCCCACCGTGTGGTGGCTGACGAGTCCGTCAGGGTATGCGGGCGGTGACGAGTACGGAGAGTACGCGATCGTCTGGAACGCGGACTCCTGGGGCGCTGGCGCGCCCTTCCAGCTTCCCGATCCCGCGATCGAGGCCACCGTAGCCGCATCCCTGTCGGGGCGGCCGGCGGCCTCGACCTCGAGCACGGGCGAGGATGTCCTGGCAGCCGTTCAGGAGGTCAATCCGGACGTCGAAGCCCTGGAGTCGTACTCGCTTCCGTTCTCGGTGCGCAATAACACCTACGGCCGCGATGTGCAGATTGCGGTGGTCGACCACCAGGAATCGGTGCTCGTCGGACAGGGGGTCGACACGGCCCGGGTGGAGGTTCCGGCGGGCGTGTGGGTGCCGGGCGACCAGATCTACTTCGTCGAGACCGTGACCCGGGAGGTGACCGACGACCAGGGCAACACGGTCCTCGACGCGGGCGGGCAGCCCGCGACGGAAACGGCCACGGTCGCGACCTTCGACGTGACCCTCGGCTGCGACGCCCCGCGTCCCTCCTGCGATCCGACCACCGGAGGGTCGACCGAATCCGGCTACATCCCGGTGACCGAGCAGGTCACGCTGACGGTCCCGTGGCTGGTCCCGCTTCAGTCGGGCGACGAGGTGGTGGTGGACGTTCAAAGGGCGATCACGGCGGCGGAGGCCGCGGCGACGGGTGCGGTTTCCCTCGACGACGTGCACGTGGTGCCCAACCCGTACTTGTACGCAAGCGCGTTCGAGCGCGCGACCGACGCACGGGTTCTGAAGTTCACGAACCTTCCCCAGGAAGGGACCATCCGCATCTTCGACGTGGCGGGGCGATTCATCCAGGAGATCATTTATGGTCCCGAGGATCTCCAGGGGATCGATGCCTACTGCGGCGCCGGAGACTGCGGGGGTGACCTCAACTGGGACATGCAGACCCGCGAGCGCACCAACCTGGGAGCGGGACTGTACATTTTCGTTCTCGAATCCGGCGGCCAGAAGAAGATGGGCAAGTTCGTCGTCATTCGCTGAGCCTGAGGCCAAGGAGATAGATCAATGAACCGTGCACTGCTGCTAGCGCTCACGCTCGTGGCGACGGCGGAGATGCTTGAGGCTCAGGAAACGCTGACCTCGACGCCGGAACAAATCGTGACCCGGGTCGGAACCCGGGGCGCCGCCTTCCTCGCGCTGGGCGTCGGCGCGCGGGGCCAGGCGCTGGGAGGCGCCTTCGGAGCGGCGTCGGACGATGTCACGTCGCTCTACTGGAACACCGCGGCCATGTCGCGCATCGACGGCTTTTCCGCCGGAATGACGACGGCGCGGCTCTTCGAGGAACTCGACATCCAGCACACCTTTGTGGGCGTGGTGATGCCCTTCGGGTTCACCCGCATCGGCGTGAGCGTGAACACCCTCGACTCCGGGGAAATGCCCTGGCAGAGCGAGTACTGGCCCAACGCCGGCTACGGGGGCGAACAGGATCCGACCGCCGCGGCCTTCAGTTGGACGGGAACCGCGATCGGGCTGCACTTCGCGCAGCCCATCACCGACCGCCTCACGGTGGGCGTGGCGGGCAAGGTGGTCGAGGAAGGGATCACCAACGCGACGGCGAGCTACGTCGGCGTCGACATGAGCACGGTGTTCCGCACCGGGCTCTACGGCGTCACCCTCGGGGCGTCGCTCACCAACCTCGGGACTTCGGGCCGATTCCAGGGAAACCTGCTTGACCGCCGGGTCAACACTTCGTTCTCCGAGTCCCAACTCGCCGATTTCATCCGGGTGGTGGAACTGTCCGCGGCGACCGACCATCTCGAGCTCCCCACGTCGTTCCGCTTCAGCGTGATGCTGGACCTGATCGGGGGCGCCGATGCGATCGTATCTCCGGACGCGGACCAGTCGCTCCGGCTGATGGCCGACATCAACGATCCCGTCGACGCGCCCCAGGAAACCGCGCTTGGACTTGAGTACGGCTTCATGGGACTGGCGTTCGTGCGGGCCGGCAAGCGTTTCGCGAACGAAGACCAGATCGACCACGGGCTCATGCACGCGGCCGCGGCGGGTGGAGGCCTGCGGCTCCCGGTCGGGGAGCTGGGCACGCTGAGCGTGGACTACGCCTACACGTCGATGGAGCAGCTGGAGAACATCCAGGTCTTCAGCTTCCAGCTGCAGTTCTGATGCGGCTCGCTTGCAGAGAGGGAGGCCTGGCCGTGCTACCCCGTGGCAAAACGGGAGGAAATAGACTGATGAGAGTACTGAACCGGTTGGCGCTGGCCGGGCTGGTGATGGCGCTGCCCTCGGCCGTGCACGCCCAGTCCGAACAGGGCGCCTGGAGCGTAGAGGTATCCGCGGGAACCCAGATGTACGCCCCGTCGAGTTCGCTCATGAACAGCCCCATGCTCGCGCTGGAGGCGTTGTATCAGCTCACCCCGCGCATCGCGGTGGGGCCTGCGATTCAGTTCCACCGCGCCGACACAGACGGCAGCTTCTACGTGGCCGCCATCGACTTCGGTGCCGACAGCACCCGCATCTACGAGGTAGGCCAGACGCTGAGCGCGCTCCACTACGGCCTGAACGCGCACATCAGCGTCATGCCGGGAAGCTCGCTGGATCCATATGTCGTCGTCGGCGGGGGCGGAGCCACGCTTTACCTGGATACGCAGGCCAACGACGACTTCCGGCGCGTGACCCATCAGATGGTGCTGGGGGGGGCGGGGGTGCGCTACGCGGTGACGGAGGCCGCCGGGATCCAGGTGGACGTGCGCGACGTCATCTACCGGGACTTCGACCGCGATGTCCTGAACCCGGTCCAGGAGCGACTCCGCAACTGCAAGAGCGACGGGACCTGCCGGTTCCCGGATGCGGAACGCACCGACCTCCCGGACAAACAGGACATGATCCACAACATCCGCCTGTCGATCGGGTTGACGTACGTCCCCGGACTCAACCGCTAGCGGGCAGGAGGCGATCAAATGAAAGCAGCACGCACGCGAATCCGGCTGCACGCGGTGGGCGTCGCCCTGTGCGGCGCGCTCCTCGTGGCCGCCTGCGAGACCGACAACATCACCGACCTCACCGAGGACCGGCCGGTCCTAAAGATGACGATCGCGCCCGGGGATGCGGTGTTCCCCTCCGGCTCGGTCGCGCTCTCGAAGGCGGTCGTCTCCGGGTTCGATTTCTCGGTTCCGGACGGGTTCGACCGGGGGACGGGAGCGGGGGGGTTCTTCCGCGACGTGAACAATGGACAGTTTACGGCCCCCGCCGTGGACATGGGCCCTGCCGTCCGAAACTCCTCACAGGATCCCCGGCTTCCCGCCCTCAAGGAGAGTTCGGCCGCGCTGGGCAATCACTTCGGCATGTATGAACTGGTTTCGATTTCCAGCAACCCGGCCTTTGCGCCCGGCGACTGGGACATGTGGGGTGAGGTTACGGGTCTTGAGCCTTCCACGGTCTATACGGTCGTCCTGGCGCGCATGGCGCTTCAGGTGAACGGTGACCTGGACCACAACCAGGTGCTGACGGGGCTTCCGGTGGATGCTCCCGACGAGTTGTCGTTCCTCCCAGGGCGGGAACTGGTCTATTCGGGCGTCACGTGTAACTACAGCGCGATCACGCGCGTAGGCGCGCCCGTCAACCCGGTGGCGCTGGGCATCATCGAGACCGACGCCGACGGCAACGGCACAGTCGACTGCATCATCAGGGCCACTCCCGGCGACCTCTGGCCGGTGCCGGCGGAAGGCGCGGAGGTCACCACGGCCGGCGATTTCACTGCGGCCAACGCCCCGTTCGGCTCGAACGAAGTGGGCGCCAACGTCGCGCCCGGGCAGTACAACTATCTGCTCCTGTACGAGGGGCCGCCGGGCGAGGACGCCATTCCGGAGGGGCCGCCGACCGTCCGGATGCAGCTGGGTCCCGACGTCGATGCCGACGGCAACGTCATCAACAACGCCATGGCGCCCTTCCCGGCTGGTGTGGTGCCCAACGCACCCGAGCTCTCCGGGGGCGCCAACTCCTTCGCCGCGCCGGGCCAGATCGATGTCACGCTGGAAGGCTTCTCGCCGCTCTCCGGTGGTTCGTACCAGCTTTGGCTGTACGACGCGGGCTCGAGTTCCTACTCTGCCGCGGATGCCACGATCTACCCCGCGATGGACATGGACATGATGATGATGGGCTCGACCTTCTCGCCGTCATCCTCGGAGGACGTGTACCACGCGAAGCTGGAAGTGTCGATGGATCAGGACTTCGCCGACTTCACGCACGTCGCGGTAAGCGCGGAGTCCGGGCAGGCGAGTTCGCCAAACGGGGGGCCGTTCCTCTTCCAGGAGTACCTGAGCTCCGCCAACCTCATGCAGCAGGGGGCCATGACCTTCGGCCAGTTGGGTGCGGACGGGGGGATAAGGCCCTTCTTCGGTGGAGGCTCGGGCGCCGGGTCCTTCTACGAGAGCTCGCTGCTGGTGGAACTCAACCGGCTGCCGGCGCCACCTGCGGGACTGCATTACCAGAGCTACCTCGCGGCCATATCGCCGACGGGCGTCGGCACTTCGTCGCGGGGCAACACGATCACGCTGGATGCACGCGGAAACGCGATGGACCGCCTGGAAGCCGCGCAGGTCGGCGATTTCGCGTCGTTCACGCATTATCTGCTGGTGCTGGAGCCGGACGGCATCACGTCCATTACCGAGATGTGGGTGCAGCAGAGCGACGACTACAAGAACAAGTTCAAGGAGTTCTTCGGAGGCTGACGCCGGCGCCGGCATGCCGCAACAATCCGCGCCCGCCGCCTGCAGGGGTGGCGGGCGCGTTTGTTGCAGAGGGTTTTCGCGGGCGGGAGCCGGTGTCCCCGGCACTTGCCCCGGGTGATAGATTCCCTGCGATGCGGCAACTGGCGGAGTCCTGGAGATGAAGACACTTTCGGTCCGGGTCGAAAAGCCCTGGGGCTACGAACTCATCTGGGCGCACACCGGACGCTACGTGGGCAAGATCCTGCATGTGAACGCGGGCGAAGCGCTTTCGCTGCAGTACCATCGTGAGAAGGATGAGACCCTGTACATGCTGACCGGGTCGATGCGGCTGTGGCTGGGTCCCGCGCGGGATGACCTGGAGGAGCGGATGATGAGGGAGGGGGATGCGGTGCGCATCCTTCCCGGAACCGTGCACCGCATGGAGGCGGTGACGGACGTGGACATCCTGGAGGCGTCGACGCCCGAACTGGACGACGTGGTCCGGCTCGCGGATCGCTATGGGCGCGCGGGGAGTTCCGGGCGACGGGGATGAGGCCGGGCATCCACCGAATGCTCGACTTGGCCGCGTTGCCGGCCCGGTGGTGGGCGCTCCTGGTCGTCATCCTCCTGCCCAGCGTTGCGTGCAGCCAGGAATCGCCCACCAGCGGATTGGTCGTTTCGTCGGATGCCGCCCTGCAGGAGATGGCCAACGCGCTGCTCGAGGACATCAGCGAGCGCTCGGGGTTCAGCTTTACCAGGCCGGTGCGCGTCGAGTGGCGTAGCGAGGAGGAACTGGTCCGGTATCTGACCTTCAAGCTCGATGAGGAGTTTCAGGAGGGCGAGGTGGAGCGCATCCGCGACAGCTACGCGCTTCTGGGGCTCGTGCCCGAAACACTCGATCTGGAGGCGCTCTTCCTGGCGCTGTATACCGAGCAGGTCGCCGGCTTCTACGATCCCGACTCGGTAGCGCTCTATGTGAGATCCGGCCAGGACGAGGAGACGGTGGAAAGCGTGCTGGTCCACGAGCTCGTCCATGCCGCCCAGGACCAGTCCGTCGACCTCGACGCGCTGACCGCGCGCGCGCGCGGCAACGACCGGCAGATCGCGGCCCAGGCGGCGGCCGAGGGCCACGCCACGCTCGTGATGCTCGAGTACGCGCTCGAGAAGCAGCAGGGGGCGGAGGTGGACCTGGTGGCGATTCCCAACTTCATCGACCTGATGGGGCCGTCATTGGCGGGAGCCGCGAGTTCGTCACCGGTCCTGAGCACCGCTCCCGGAATCGTGCGCGAGTCGCTCATCTTTCCCTACGTCCAGGGAACCGAGTATGTCCGCGTGCTGTGGCAGCGGCGCCCCGGCCGGCCGCCTCCCTTCGGAGAGCTGCTTCCTCACTCCACCGAGCAGGTGCTCGAACCGGAACGGGCATTCGGGCGCGAACCGGATGCCCCGGTCGACATCGAGTTCTCCGGTGGCGGTGCTTCGGTGACCTACACGAACTCGCTCGGGGTGGCGGAGATCGGGATTCTCTTCGAGGAGGTCGCGGGGGATGGGCGGCCGATACGCGGCTGGGAAGGCGACCAGTTTGCCCTTGTGGAAGGCGGCGGCAGCCGGGGGCTGGTGTGGTGGTCGGTCTGGGAGGACGAAGCGGCGCGCGATGCGTTCGTGTCCCGCGGCCAGGCGGTGGCCGCGGCGCTGACCGATGCGACCCTCGACCCCGGCATGCTGGATGGCCGGCCGGCGGCGGTCCTGATGGTCGGCGAGGTACCCGCTCCACCGTTGGCGAAGATCGTGGAGGGCGCATGAGTTCGCGCGCGTCGGCGGCGCACGCCGTGCCGGTGAGCACGAGGGGGGGACGAGGGTATCCCGTGCTCGTGTCCCGCGGCCTGCGCCATGCGATGCCGGAGCTGCTCGCCGAATACGCGCCCGCCCACCGCTATGCCGTGATCGCCGACTCCAACGTCGCCCGGCTGCACGGCGACGCTCTGCTGGACGGCCTGGCCGCGGGCGGCGCGCGGGGGGAGCTGTTCACCTTTCCCGCCGGGGAGGAGAACAAGATCCGCCGGAGCTGGTCGCGCCTCTCCGACGAGCTGCTGGCGGCCGGATTCGGACGCGACGGCTGCGTGGTCGCGCTCGGGGGCGGGGTGACCGGCGACCTCGCCGGCTTCGTGGCCGCGACCCTGCTGCGGGGCATCCCGGTGGTGCAGGTGCCGACCAGCCTGATCGCCATGGTGGACGCCTCGGTGGGGGGGAAGACGGGGGTGGACACCCGGGCCGGCAAGAACCTGATCGGAGCCTTCCACCCGCCCCGGCTGGTGGTTGCCGATCCCGACTACCTCGGCACGCTGCCTGCGGCGGAGCGCGCCCAGGGGCTCGCCGAGGCGGTCAAGCACGGGGCGATCCTGGACGAGGACTACTTCGAGGAGGTCGGGCGCTCCGCCGCGGGGGTGCTGGCTGGAGACGGCGCCGCCATGGAAGCGGTGGTGCGCCGGTCGGTGGAACTGAAGGCCCGCGTCGTCAGCGCCGACGAACGGGAAGGGGGGCTCAGGCAACTGCTCAACTTCGGGCACACCCTCGGGCACGCGCTCGAGGCGGAATCGGGCTACACCCTTCCGCACGGTTCGGCCGTCTCGCTCGGCATGATTCTGGAGGCGCGGGCGGGCGGGCGCATCGGGCGAACCGCGCCGGGTACCGCCGACCGGCTGCGCGAGGCGCTCGACGCCTGCGGCCTCCCCACGGTCCTTCCTCAGGGCACCGATGCCGCCGCCGTGCTGGCGCGCACGCGCACCGACAAGAAGATGCGCGCGGGGTCCGTCGCTTACGTCCTCCTGGACCGCATCGGACGAGTGGACGGGACTGGCGGATGGACGCACGCCGTGCCCGACGAAGTCGTGCTGGCCGTACTTGGCGAGGCGGAATGAGTTCTCCGCAAGGTCCGTTGCCCTCCACTGCCGCCGCGGTACTGGCCGCCGCCGCCGCCGCTCCGGGCCGGCCGTTTCTGTTTTCCGGGGACGGCATGATGACCTACGGCCAGGTGGAGAGCCAGGCCCGCGACCTGGCGGCATCCCTGCACCACCTGGGCATCGAGCGGGGCGAGCGTCTCGCGATCCTGCTGCCCGGCTGCCCCGAGTTCATCGTGGCGGTCTTCGCGGCGGCCAGGCTGGGGATCGTCGTGGTGCCTCTGAATCCCCGCCTCCCGCCGCTGGAGCTGCGCTACCGCCTCCGTCACTCGCAGGCCGTGGCTGCGGTGACGCCCGAGATGTTCGAGGGGATCGACTACCTGCAGTTCGCCGAGGACGTGCTGGAGGATCTGCCGGAACTGGGCTATGTGATCACCGTCGGCGAAGAGGACCTCTGGTACGACGACCAGATCTACCAGTTTGAAGACCTGGTCTCGGCGGGACGGGGAAAGGAATGTCCGCGCCCGGACGTCGCCTCCGACGACCTCTTCGCGATTCTCTACACCGCCGGAACCACCGGTAAGCCGAAAGGGGTGGAGCTGACCCATGGCAACCTGGTGGTACCGGCGCGCCAGACCGTGGCGGAGCTGGGGGTGACCTCCACGGACCGCGTCATCGGGCCCAGCGACATCTTTCACGCCTTTGCGCTGGGTCCCGCCATCCTCGGCACCGCGAGCACGGGTGCGTCGATCGTGCTGCAGGAGAGCTTCGACGGCGACGAGGCGCTGAATCTGATCGAACGGCACGGCGTCACGGTGCACTACGGGGTGCCCACGCACTTTCTGACGGAGCTGTACCAGCAGCGGCGCATGCCGCGCGACCTCTCCAGCCTGCGCAGCGGCATCGTCACCGGGGGCCCCATCGGGGATCCGGCCCTGCGCCATGTGCGCGAGGAGCTTTGCCCGAACCTGCAGGTGGCCTATTCACTCACCGAGGCCGGGTCCACCCTGTCCATGACTCGCGCCGAAGATCCTCCCGAAAAGCAGCGCTTTACCGTGGGACGGCCGCTGCCCGATGCCTCGGTGCGCGTGTGCGACGGCGACGGGTCCGTGCTCCCGGTCGAGAGCCTGGGGGAGATCCGGGTTCGCGGCCCCGGCGTGATGCGCGGCTACCATCGGCAGCCCGACAATACCCGGCGGCACTTCGACGCCGACCGGTTCCTTCACACCGGCGACATGGGCATCGTGGACGAGGACGGCTACCTGCATTTGGTAGGTCGCCAGGGCGATGTTATCATTAAGGCTGGGTTCGATGTGTATCCCCGGGAAGTCGAGAACAGAATCGCGACCCACCCGGCGGTGCGGGATGTAGTGGTGGTGGGCCTCCCCGACGAACTCCTGGGTGAGGCCGTCTGCGCCTGCGTGCACATGATCGAAGGGGCCATGGTCTCGGCGGAGGAGTTGAGAGCGTGGTGCCGCCCCTCGCTGGCCACCTACAAGGTGCCCGATCGGATCCACTTTTTTGACGAATTCCCGGCGACGGCGGCCGGGAAGGTCGGACGCGGAGAACTGGCTCGCCTGTTGCGGGCCGAGGCCCTGCGCCGGCACGGCTAGGTCCCTGGCTTCCCAGCCCCGCTCCACGACCGATCACGGCGTGCGCCGCCGGAGAGAGGGTGGACCGGAGAGGGAAGCTCGGCGACCGGAACATCGGTTGCGAGAGAACATCACATGATCAACCACTTCACGCGCGCCCCGCATGTCGAAGGGGCGGGCCCGATCCTGTCTTCGGCGCCCAACGCGGCGCTGCTCATCGACTTCGACAACGTGACGATGGGCATCCGGAGCGATCTTTCCAAAGAGATCAAGACGCTCCTCAACTCCGACATCATCAAGGGCAAGGTCACCGTCCAGCGGGCCTACGCCGACTGGCGGCGGTATCCCCAGTACATCGTGCCGCTCTCGGAGGCGTCGGTCGACCTGATCTTCGCGCCCGCATACGGCAGTTCGAAGAAGAACGCCACCGATATCCGCATGGCCATTGACGGCATGGAGCTGGTCTTCATTCGTCCGGAAATCGGAACCTACATTCTCCTCACGGGCGACAGCGACTTTTCCAGTCTGGTCCTGAAGCTCAAGGAGTACGGGAAGTATGTCATCGGGGTCGGGATCCAGGAATCGAGTTCCGACATCCTGGTCCAGAACTGCGACGAATACTACTCGTACTCGTCCATCGCCGGTCTCCAGAAGGCCTCCGTGGGGGACAAGGGCAAATCGGTGGACCCCTGGCATCTCGTCAGTGAGGCATCGAAGAAGATGATCGAGCGCGGGGACGTGATGCGCTCGGACAGGCTCAAGCAGGTGATGCTGGAGATGAGCCCGGGCTTCGAGGAATCCAGGCACGGGTTCAGCAAGTTCAGCAGATTCCTTGCCGAAGCTGCCGCCCGCGGCCTCGTGCGCCTGCGCAAGCTGGAGAACGGACAGCACGAGATCCTTGCCGCGGGGGGGCGTCAGCGAGATGCCGCAGCCAGCCCCACCCCTCAACAACCGGGCGCGCGCAGCCGGGCGGGGGGGGCTGGTGGGCCGGAACGCGGGCGGGTAGCTGCAGCCCCCGGCGAAGCGGAATCCCCGAAGAGCGAGCCCCGCCGCGAGGGCGCGTCCGAGAACGGGACAACGGGCGCGGACCCGCTGGCCGACGCGTACGAGCTGCTGCGCCGGTCGCTGGCGGAAATCAGCCCCGACAACAGCTGGACGCGGGATTCGGACGTGAAGCGCCGCATGCTGGATCTCGACCGGAACTTCGATGAGACCGGGCTCGGGTTCAGCAAGTTCAGCAAGTTCCTCACGCAGGCCCACGAGCACGACGTCGTACGCATCCGCCGGAACGAAGCGGGCAACTTCGTCGTGCGGCTTCCGCGGTCGCACCGGGCGCGCAAGGGCGACGCTGCCTCCACGGGATCGCGAGAGGAGAGCGAAACGCCCGCCAGCGCAGATGGAGCGGCATCCGGCGCGTCGCCAACGGCTGCGGCCCCTGCGCCGCGCGCGGCCCCCGAAGGGGGGGAAGGGGATGCCGCGTCTGCGGCGGTGGATGAGGCCGCCTCTGCAGAGTCGGCGGAGCCGACGGCGTCGCCCTCGGCAAAGAAGGGAGGGCGCCGCACACCGCGTTCGCCCCGTCAGCGCATGTGGCGCCAGAGCCAGCGGGCCCGCGAGCGCGACAGGGATGAGCGCGCCGGCGAGGACGGGCGTGCGGACACGAAACCCGCGTTCGATCCCGCCCGGCTCGGATTGCCCACCGATGCGAGCGCGGTGCAGCGCTACCTGGCCAACCGCTATCGGGGCGTGGGCGAGAAAACCGCGGAACGCCTCATCGAGGCCTTCGGCGACCGGGTGTTCCATGTGCTGCACGACTCCCCGGACAAGGTAAACGGGGTTCTGCCGCGCAATCGGGTGGCCAAGCTCGCCGAAGCCTGGCAGGACGACTTCTCCCGCCGGTCCAGGGCGGAATCGAAGGCCGACAGGCAGGCAACCGCCACGGCGCGCCGGACCCGTCTGGGACGGCGGCGCGGGTCTTCCTGACCGGGCACGCCCCGTCGAGCGGGTGGTGTCATCCGGTGCTGCCGTGGACGGGGCGCTCGCCGGCCTCCTGTCGGGTGGCGCGCGCGCGGTGGCGCCCGGCCTGCTCGGCTGGGAGGTGGAGTCGACCGTCGGCGGCCTGACGACATCGGGCCGCATCGTGGAGGTGGAGGCCTATACCGGACCGGACGACCCGGCGTCCCACGCCGCCGAGCGGATCGGCCGCACCCGCCGCAACGCCTCCATGTTCGGTCCCCCCGGCATCGCCTACGTCTATCTGATCTACGGCATGCACTGGTGCCTGAACGTCGTGACCGGCCGGGAGGACTTTCCGGCCGCGGTGCTGGTGCGCGCGCTCGAGCCGGTGACGGGTGAGGCCACGATGGCGGCGCGGCGGGGCCGGCACTGCGATCTGTGTTCCGGACCGGCGCGCCTCTGCCAGGCGCTGGGCGTCACCGGCGAACTCGACGGGCACACGCTCGACCGGGCGCCGCTCCGCCTCGTTCCCCGGAAGCCGGTTCCGGCAGAGATCATCGCGCGGTCGCCGCGCATCGGCGTGACGCGGGCGCGCGAGCGCGAACTGCGTTTCTTCCTCCACGGCAATCCTCACGTCTCCCGGCGCACAGGCGGAACCCGATGAACGAACCCTCCTGGATTTCGCTCCTTCCCACCGTCCTCGCGATCGTGCTGGCCATCTGGAGCCGCCAGGTCTACGTGTCGCTCGCCGCGGGCATCTGGATCGGCTGGACGATCCTCGAGGGCTGGAACCCGCTCACCGGCCTCGCCACCGCCATCGAGCAGACCGTAGCGGTGCTGGGCGACCCCGGGAACGCCAAGGTGATCCTGTTCACCCTGGTGATCGGGGCGATGATCGCGACGCTGGAAGCCGCGGGCGGCGTGCGCGGGTTCGTGCGCTGGATCGAGGGCAACCGCTGGGTCACCGACGGACGCCGCGCCCAGTTCCTGGCGTGGATCATCGGCATCGTGATCTTCATCGAATCGAACATCACCGTGCTCGTGGCGGGGGCCGTGTCGCGTCCCCTCTTCGACCGCTTCCGCATTTCGCGCGAACGCCTCGCCTACATCGTCGACTCCACCTCGGCGCCCATCTGCATTCTCATCCCGCTGAACGCCTGGGGAGCCCTCAACCTGGGGATCCTGAACGAACTGGGCGTGGAGGATGCGCTCGGAGTGTTCATCGCCGCGATTCCGGTGAACTTCTACGCCCTCATCGCCTTCCTGCTCGCGGGCGCGTCGATCGTGTGGAAGATCGACCTCGGTCCCATGAAGCGGGCCGAGATGCGGGCCGCGGAGGGGCAGGTGCTGTGGCCCAACGCCCAACCGATGGTGGACGAGACCGTGCTCTCGCCCACGCCCGTGGGCCGCATCGCCCCGCGTGCGCGCAATATGCTGGTGCCGATCGCGGTGATGGTGCTGACCATGCCGCTCGGCCTGTACGTGACCGGCGGCGGATCGATGCTCGATGGGTCGGGGTCGACCAGCGTGTTGTGGGCGGTGCTGGTCGGCCTGGGGGCCGCGTGGCTGATGCTCCTGGCGCAGAGGGGCGCGAGCCTCGACGAGCTTACCCGCACCGGCCTCAAGGGCGCCGGAGGGCTGATGCCGCTGGCGCTGATCCTGCTCCTGGCCCTGGCCCTGGGGTCGGTGGCGCGCACCCTGGGCGCCGGCGAGTACGTGGCGCAGGTCACCGAGGGCGTGCTCGCGCCGATGCTCTTCCTGCCCCTGGTCTTCGTAGTCGCGGGCGGGATCGCGTTCTCGATCGGCTCGAGCTGGGGAACCTTCGCCATCATGCTGCCCATCGCGGTGCCGGTGGCGGAGACGCTGGGCATGCCGCTCGCCCCGTTCGTGGCGGCGGCCCTCTCCGGCGGCATCTTCGGCGACCACTCCTCGCCCATCAGCGACACCACCATCATCTCGTCCATGGCGGCCGCCACCGATCACATCGACCACGTGCGCACGCAGCTGCCCTACGCGCTGCTGGCCGGGGGGGCGGCGGCCGTCTGCTTCGCGGTGCTGGGGGCGACGCTCTGATGCCGCCGCAACACGATGCGAGCGCATCGGGATCCGGTGCCATCGCCTTCGAGCCGGACCGCCATTCCCCTGAACGGGATCCGGTGTACCTTCCTTGGGCTGCGGCCGGCTGGCGGGCGTGAGCGTGTGCGCGCGGCGGTCGCCTTCCCGTCCCGATCCTCAAACCGGAGCGACCCGGAAGTGAACGTGACCGTCTGCATCCGCAGGGTGCCCGACACCGAGACGCGGATTCGCGTCGGCGAAGACGGTGTCTCCATCGACACCAGCGGCGTGAAATACATCGTGAGCCCCTACGACGAGTTCGCCCTGGAAGCGGGGCTGCAGGTGACGGAAGGCCTGGGGGCGGGCCAGGTGACGGTGGTGACCGTGGGAGACGCGGGGGCCACGGAGAGCCTCAAGAACAGCCTGGCGATGGGCGCCCACAGGGCGCTGCTGCTCGAGGGCGAAATCACGATGGACGGGCTCGCGACCGCCAGAGCGTTGGCCGAGGAACTCGCCGAAACCGATGCCCCGCTCATCCTGCTCGGAGTGAAGGCCGCGGACGACGACCAGCAGCAGGTGGGTCCGATGCTCGCCACGCTGCTGGGACGGCCCTGCGCGACCGCGGTAACCCGGCTGGAGGTTAGGGACGGACATGTCCGCTGCCACCGCGAGGTGGAGGGCGGAACGGAGGTGGTGGATTTGCCCCTGCCGAGCGTGGTCACCATCACCAAGGGCACCTACGAGCCCCGGTACGCCACCCTGAAGGGCATCATGGCTGCGCGCCGCAAGCCGCTCGAGCGACGACCGGCCCAGATGCCCCCCGCGCGCCTGCGCGTGCTGGCGCTGGAACCCCCGGCGCCCCGACCACCGGGACGGATCGTGGGAGAGGGCGTGGAGGCGGTGCCCGAGCTGGTCCGGCTGCTGCGCGAGGAGGCGGGAGCCCTGTGAGCGCCGCTGCCGTGTTGGCCGAACCGATGACGATGCCCGAGGACGGGTCGGAGGCGAAGATGGAGTCCGGTGCAGGAGTCGTGGCTGCGTTCGTGGAGCAGCGCGACGGGAGCATCCGCGCCACGGCACACGAGGTCGTGGGGGCGGCGGCCGAACTGGCGCGCGGCCTGGGTGGAGAAGTGCACGCGCTCGCCGTGGGCGGGCCCGGCCTGGGCGCGGAGTGCGAGCAGTTGGGCGCGCGCGGGGCGGGGATGATCCGGGTGGCCGAGGGCGCCGGGCTGGCACAGTACCAGGCGGAGCGCTACGCACACATCGTCGCCGGCATGGTCGCCGGGGGCGGATACCAGGCGGTGCTCTTTTCCGCCAGCGCGCTGGGGGCCGACCTGGCGCCCAGGGTAGCGGCGCTTCTCGACGTCCCGCTGGCTTCGGATGCCACCGGCCTGGAGGTGGTGGACGGCGGGCTGGTCGCGACCCGTCCCGTATACGGGGGGAAGGCGTTCGCGCGCGTCGGCTTCGACGCCAGCCCGGCGGTGGTGTCGCTCCGTCCACATGTGTTCCCCCCGGGCACCCGCGCCGCAGCCGGCCGGGTGGAGGTCTTCACCCCGGCCGGAGGAGCGCCGGCGGGAGGGAGAGCGGTGGACTTCCGGGCCGCCTCGGGTGGAAGCGTCGACGTGGCGGAGGCGGAGATCGTGGTGTCGGGCGGCCGCGGCCTGCGCGGACCGGAGAACTGGGGCGTGATCGAGGATGTGCGCGACGCGCTGGGGCCGACCGCCGCCCTGGGCGCCTCGCGCGCGGTGGTGGACGCCGGGTGGCGCCCGCACGGCGAACAGGTGGGGCAGACCGGCAAGACCATTGCGCCCAAGCTCTATTTCGCGCTCGCCATCTCCGGGGCGATCCAGCACCTGGCCGGGATGCGAACCGCGCGCACCATCGTCGCAGTGAACAAGGACGCCGACGCGCCCATCTTCAACGTCGCCGACTACGGCATCGTCGGGGATGTATTCGAGGTGGCCCCGGTGTTGGCCGCCGAGATCCGGCGGCTGAAGAGCGCGGGCGGGTAGGGATCCGTCCGGATACGCTACCGCAGCACCGGCTTGTCCAGGGAATCCCAGCCGTAGGCCCGCTCGACCCGCTCCAGCACCTCGCGGTAGAGGCCGCCTCCGCCGGAGGAGTTGGTCATGACCACTACCCCGTACCCCTTGGCCTTGTGGGCCGTCAGGTAGCACACGAAGCCCCAGTTGCCTCCGGAGTGGCTGAAGTACCAGCCCTGGCCGCGCTGTTCGATGTGGAAGCCGACGGCATACGAGCCCACGCCCACCGGGCTAAGCATTTCCTGCGCGCTCGCCCGTGACAGCGCCCGGTCCGGGTCGCCGCGGGCCGCCTTCTGCACCTCGATCGCGAAGCGCGCCAGGTCCGTGGGCGTGGTCCACAGCCCGGCTGCGGCCAGTGCGGCGTACGCGTGCCACTTCTCGACTCCCATGGGCAGCCCGTCGCCCCGGTGACCGCGCGCGGCGTTCGCGTCGAGCGCTGCGGGAAGGGGATGCTCGAACGTGCTCCGCGTCATCCCCGCCGGTTCCAGGACGGTCCGGCGCATGAGGTCGGGGAAGGGTTCGTCACGGGCATCGGCGAGGGCCAGCTGCATGATGGTGGTGCCGCCGCCGGAGTAGTGCATGGCCGTGAGGGGCGGCCGCACCAGCTCTACGGGTCCGACGTTCGATGGCGCGTCTCCCTCGAAGATCTGCACCGGGGTGGGGCGGAGAGCGTCCGGCGCGTAGCCGGGGAACCCGTGCCCGTCACCCAGCCCGGCGGTGTGGCTGAAGAGCAGCCGCGGCGTAACGGGCTGCTCGTCCGTGAAGCCCCTGCCCGGGAGGGACCACGAACGCAGGATCGAGTTGATGTCGTCGTCCAGCGAAAACAGGCCCTCCTGGACGGCGCTCAGCGCCGCCATGGCGGTCACCGGCTTCGAGATGGAGGCGGCCTGGAAGAGGGTTTCGGTGTCCACCGGGGCGCCGGTCACCACATCCGCAACTCCATACGCCTTCGCCCAGTGCACCTCGAAGTCGCGGATGACGGCGACGCTCATCCCGGGGACGCCGAATCGCTCCATCACCTCCGGCAGCGTAAGGACATCCAGCCCCTGGCGGCTGGGGCTCTGTACGCCTTCGATGAGGGCGATGTAGTCGGCGGGGGAGTCCTGTGCGGCGAGAGGCGCCGCGGTCAACAGCGTCCCGAAGAGGGCGAGAGCGACCTTGCCGGAATTCATGAT
Source organism: Gammaproteobacteria bacterium (assembly GCA_028819075.1). Lineage (NCBI taxonomy): Bacteria > Pseudomonadati > Pseudomonadota > Gammaproteobacteria > Gammaproteobacteria bacterium. The sequence goes on along the minus strand of JAPPMM010000019.1, from coordinate 54,064 downwards.
GGCGTCCTCCTGGATCGTGCCGCTTTCTCGGCTCGCCGGCGTTCCCGCGCGGCGCGGCGCCGGGCCCGGTCGCCCGCCCTGGTTGGTGGCGCCAGGCGCACGACGGCGATGCCCGCCAAGATGACGCCCGCCCCGAGCACCTGCAACGCGCGCGGCGTCTCGCCGATCCAGAGCCAGGCCGTGAGCAGCGCGGCCACCGGCACCAGGTTGGAGTATACGGCGGTCCGGCTGCTGCCGAGCCGCCGCACGCCCCTGTACCAGATGAAGTATGCAAGCCCGATCGCCAGCACCCCGGCGTAGGCGATTCCCAGCCACGCGCCCGCCGAGAGCGACCCCAGATCGGTGCGCAACAGGCCCGGCAAACCCATCAGAACGATCGCGGGCGTCCCCAGCCAGAGGGTCCAGGCGGTCATCTCGAGCGCTCCGTTGCGTCGCACTGCCCGGCGTCCCAGCACCGTGTAGAGTGCCCAGACCACCGCGGAGGCCAGCATGAACAGGTCTCCCCGCAGGGTCACGCCTCCGAGGGCCATCCCCGCGGATCCTCCAAGAATGACGAGCGTCAATCCCGACATCGTGATGCCGACTCCGCCCAGAATCACCCAGCTGAAGCGCTCGTGGCCCAGCGCCGGGGAGAGGACTGCGATCCACATCGGGACTGTCGCCAGCATGAGTGAGGCGTTGCCGGCGAGCGTCAGCGAGAGCCCGAAGATGAAGAAGACCTGGTATGCGACGTGTCCGAAGAGCGAGAGCCACGCGACTCTGGGCCAGTCTCCGGGGCGCGGCAGCACGCGCCGTCCCTGCGCGCGCAGGAGAACCCACACCGTAAGTGCCGCGAAGGGGAAGCGAAGCGCGTTGAAGGCCAGCGGCTCGACCTCCTGCAGCACCACCTTGACCACCGAGAAGTTCACCCCCCAGATGACCACGAGGGCCAGGAGGTCGAGTTCGCTTGTGGGGGTGCGGGCCAGCCGCGGCGCGCGCGCCGGCGAGGCCCTCATCGGCCGGTTGCGGTCTCGCCCGAAAGCAGGCCCGGGCCGCCGAACAGCAGCACGTCGACCTCCTCCCCCTCGGCGATGCGCTGCACCCCCTCGGGAATGACGGCCAGCCCGTCGGCGCGTCCCGTGGGCGCGACCAGCGCGGAACTCTGATGGCCGGAAAGCACCGCGGTCCATCCACCTTTCGAGGCGGGCAGCAGGCGCACGCGCGGGTAGACCGCGAGGCCCCTGGGGCCCCCCATGGCCACTCCCGCGCGTGCCCGCACGGCGGGAGGGAATGGGTAGCGGTGCCCGGCAAGCGCGCTGATGAAGGGCCGCGCCAGGAGGTGGAAGGTGACAAAGGCCGACGCCGGGTTGCCCGGCAGCCCGAACACCGGAACCGGCGCCCGCCCCTCGACCGGCAGGTGCCCGAAGCCGACCGGGCTGCCCGGTCGGATGCGCGCGCGCCAGAAGTCGGGCTCGTACCCGAGTTCGTCGAGCACTCGCTTGAAGAGGTCGCCCTCGCCCATCGACGCGCCCCCGATGGTGATCAGCAGATCCGCCTGCGCGGCGCCCCGCAGCAGATGCTCGCGCACGCTCTTTTCGGTGTCGCGCGCGATCCCCGGCCGCACCCCCTCCCCCCCCGCCTCCGCCACCGCGGCGGCCAGCATCGGACCGTTGGTGTCGGGGATGGCGCGCCCGGCCGCCACCTCGGCGAACCGCTCGACCGGCGCGATCTCGTCGCCGCTCGCGAGCACCGCCGCCACCGGCCGCCGGTGCACCTCCACCGAGGTGAGCCCGCACGCCGCCAGCACGCCGAGCTGGCCCGCGCCCAGGGTGGTCCCGCGCGCGAGCACGGTCTCGCCCGCCCGCATGTCCTGTCCGGCCGGGCGCACGTTGCGGCCCCGGTCCCGCTCCGAGAAGACCGCCACCCGCCCCGGTTTCCGCTCGGCGTCGGTGTCCTCGACCCGGACCACGCAGTCGGCCCCTTCCGGGACCGGAGTGCCGGTCATGATGCGCACGGCCTCGCCCGCCCCCACCGCTACCCCGCCCACCTCGCCCGCGTGCAGGGCTGCAGTCACGCGCAGGGTGCGGGGGGCTTCCGGAGAGGCCCCCTCGATGGAGTCGCCCCGCACCGCGTAGCCGTCCATGGCCGAGTTGTCCCAGGGGGGCAGGGTGACCGGGCTCTCCACCGGCCGCGCCAGCGCCATGCCCCTCGCCGCCTCGACCGGAAGCCGGAGCACGGGAAGCGCCCGCGCGTGCTCCATCACCCGCGCCAGCGCCTCGGCGCAGGAGAGCCAGTCGGCGGAGCGGGACTCGAATCGCGTCGCCGGAGTCCGATCCCTCCGGGCTTCCGGCCTCTCACCCATCAGTCGTCCACCGCTAGAACCGCCAGGCGATCCCGACCGAGAGACCTCTCCCCACCGCCCAGAACCCGTCCTCCGGGATGGCGGGTTCGTCGGAGCCCTCGGGTGGCGGCAGGAGCCGTCGGTCCGTGCGCAGGAAGCCGCGGGGCGTGTTGACCTTCCAGTAGGTTACGATGCCCTCCGCGCGCACCGATATGCGATCGACTGGGAACAACTTGATCCCCGCGCCGAAGCTCCCCAGGAAGGAGGGACCGAACGAGAAGCGGTCGTCCTCCTCCAGAACCATGTCGATGTCCTGCTCCGGCGCCAGGTCCATGGCGATGCCCCCACCCGCGAACAGGTGGGGCGCCAGCCGATACCACGTCCGTGGGCCCGTGAGGGTGAACTGGAGGCGCACGTCCGCCGTTCCCATGGTCACGTCCGCTTCCCCGATCTTGCGGTCCCCCTTGATCCGGCGCGGGTCGATGACGTCCCGGGTCGTCGGCAGGTACCCGAGGTTCCCCTGCAGGGAGAACGGTCCGCCGACGCGTATCTGATAGTACGAGCCCATGATGCGGCCGCCCTTGGGCCCGAAACCGAAGATCCCCGCCCGGGGCTCGACCGTGAACATGGCCGCGCCCGCCTCCTGCGCGGTCTCGATGAAGCGGTAGGCGGAGGGAATCCGCTGTGCGGACAGGTGCGCCGGACCAGTCCCGAAGGCCAGGCTGCCCGCGAGGACGAGCGTCGGGAGGAGGAATCGCCGGCTTTGCCAGACGGCAGGCGATCCCCGAGATTCCCCGCGTGTTTGCATCCGAAACATGTCCTTGAGACTTCGCACCTTTCAGGAACGTTGCCATGAACGTGACCGAAGATACCCAATCGGCCCGTCCGTCTCTACACTCGCCGCATCCGGGACCGGTCGCGGGCCGGTCCGCCGCGAGGTCCTCGGCCCGAGGATTACTCCTCGCCGCCACACTGCTGGCAGCCGGCATCACCGCGGCGCCCCCCGCGGAAGGGCAGGAGGCGCGCCGCCGCTGGGAGCGCATGTGCCAGATTCGTGCCGAGAAGTTCGACCTGGTCCTCCCCAAGGCCATGCAGGACAACGATCTCGACATGTGGATCGTGGTGATGCGCGAGGGATTGCTGGATCCGCTGTGGGAGGCGCTGGGCCGGGGTTACGTCGGCGACTGGGCCTATTACGTGTTCACCAACCCGGGCGACGGCGGGCGCGTCGAGCGCGCGGCGCTGGGCGTGGGCGGCTACATGCTCCAGCAGTGCGGCGTCTACGACCGCTTCGTCCCGGCGGCCGCGCTCGCCGGATTCGTCGCCGAGCGCGACCCCGGCCGCATCGGCGTGAACATGGCCCCCGCCATCGGCGGAGCCGACGGCCTCTCGCACAGCTCCTACCTGCACCTGAAGGAGACGCTGGGCCCCGTCTACGGCGAACGTCTGGTTTCCGCCGAGCGCTTCGTGTCCGACTTCCGGGCCACCCGCACGGCCATGGAGATCGCCACCTTCGCAGAGGCCGGCGAGATCAGCCGCGAGATCGCCGAGCGGGCGTTCTCCAACGAGGTCATCGAGCCGGGCGTGACCGCGCTCGAGGACGTGGCCTGGTGGATCTGGGACCGGCTGCTGGAGCGGGGCCTCGAGTCGTCGTTCGACATGCCCTCCATCTACATCACCGGCCCGCTGGGGATCGAGTCCACCTCCTCGGCGCGCATCATCCAGCGGGGCGATCTGCTCATGATCGACTGGGGCGTGGGCTACCTCGACTTCTACACCGACATGAAGCGCATCGCGTACGTGTTGCGGGAGGGCGAGACCCGGGCGCCGCCGGGACTCCAGCTCGCCTTCGATCGGGCGGTGGAGGTGCGCGACGTGATGAAGGCCTCCATCAAGCCCGCGGCCACCGCCCGGGAGGCGCTGGACGCCACCTGGGCCGCCATCGAGGCCGCAGGCTTCAACCGCATCGAGTTCAACCAGCCCACCGCCGATCCGGAGGTCACCGACGTCGTCATCGGTCCGCACTCGGTGGGGAACTGGGGCCACGGCATCGGCCCCTCGCTGGCTTTCTTCAACCCGACCCAGCTCACCTACGAGCTGCGCCCGGGCACCCTCATCTCCGTCGAGTTGTTTGCCTATACGGCCAACCCGGAGTGGGACAACGCCAAGGTGCGCATCCCGCTGGAGGACGATGCCGTGGTGACTGAGCGCGGGGTGGAGTGGCTCTATCCCGTCAACAACCGGATTCTGCTCGTGAGATAGGCCCTCCGAGGGGCCATGACCGCGAAATACGTCATCATCGGGGCCGGCATCCACGGCCTCTCCACCGCCTGGCACCTGGCCCGGGAACTCCGGGCGTCCGGGCGCGGCGACGGGCGCGACATCGTCGTCATCGACAAGACCGGCGTCGGCGCGGGGGCCTCGGGCATCGCCTGCGGCGTGATACGCAACAACTACTTCCAGCCCGCCATGCGCGAACTGATGGCGCACTCGGTGGCCGTCTGGGAGAGCGATCCGGAGGGGTTCTCCTACCACCCGGTGGGCTATCTGCAGATCAGCCACGAAGCCATGGGCGACGACGTGGCCTCGATCCACGAGCAGCAGCGGGCCATCGGGTACGAATCGACCTTCGTGGAGGGCGCCGGAGCATCCCGCACCTACATGCGGGCCATTTTCGACGACTGGCAGGCCGGGGGCATCACCAGCGTGCTGCACGAGCATCGGGGCGGCTACGCCAACAACATGGCCTCCCTGGAGGGCCTGCGGGCGCGAGTGGAGGCCGAGGATGTCCGGCTCGTCTTCGGGGTCCGGAACGAGGGCTTCGCGCGCGATGCGTCGGGCGCGGTCACGGCGGTGGTCACGGATCGGGGGGACATCCGCTGCGAGCAGGTGGTGGTGGCTACCGGTCCCTGGGTAGGGAGGCAATGGGCGATGCTCGATCTCCCGGACGCGACTGCGGTCCGGGACACAGGCGGCCAGCTCCATCAGGTGCCCACCTGGACATGCTGGGCGCTTCAGGAAGGGACGCTCAAGGTCGATCCCGGCTTCCTGGTGGACAACCGGGGCGACATGCCGCCGGGTCGTGCACGTCGACACCGACGAACCCCTCTTCGACGATGAGGGACCGGTGGCCGAGGGTCCCTGGGGCATCTACTACAAGCCGGACTTCCACTTCGGGGGGGTGCAGGGCGGAACCATGCCGCGCAGGGTCGCCAGGCCCGAGTGCGAAGTCGCCATCGATCCCTACGGGCCCAAGTCCGCCGACTTCGTCGTCGGAGAGGACTTCCACCGCGCGTGGACCGCGGCGCTGGCCTTCTGCCAGAAGCGCTTCGAGAGGAGGAACCACCTGATCGGCCGGGAGCCCTCCGGGGGCATCGGCAGCTTCACGCCAGACAGCTTCCCCGTGTTCGACACCTTCGCCGACAACGTCTACTTCATCGCCGACTCGAACCACGGCTACAAGATGATCGGCGTGGGCGCGCTGGTGGCGAAGGAGTTGACCGGATGGCCGCAGGAGCTGCTCGAGCCCTTCCGCTACAGCCGCTACGCCGAAGGCCGGCTCCACCCGGTGAGCAACTCGCCCTTCCCCTGGAGCTGAGAGGCGGCAGCTCGCGTCACCGGGACTCTTCCGCCCGCCGGACCACTGGGTCGGCAGGGAAGAACCCGATCGTCTTCCACGAAACCAGCAGGAGGCCAGCAGCCACGCCAGTGAGCAGCAATCCCGGCTGCCAGACCGCCCCGCCGGCAACCCATAGCGGCAGGGTCGATAGCACCACGATTTCGACCATCGCGATCGGCAGGTAAGCCAGCCCGTAGTCATCCAGCGTCTTCGACTTCATCTGGGGGTCTACCACGCGCAGCAGAGCGATCCCCATGGCCACCACCCCGGTAGTCCAGCCGAAGGTGAAGATCCCCCGCTCGAACCAGTAGTTGTGGAAGGTCCGGCGGGCGATCCACCACGTGATGAAGGCGGCGTGGGCGAAGCCGAACACCGACATCACCAGGATGGGCGCAGCGTAGTCGGCCACGATGGTGAGAGGAATCGACGCCACCCCGAAGGCGACGAGAAAGTCGGAGATCGACGATCCGAGGCGTCCCATCGTCTGCCGGTCCACGTGCCGGCCGACGCCCACGCCGTCCAGCAGCTTCTGGAGCACCGCGCCGCAGATCACCGCCAGTGCGAACATGGGGAGGGCGGTGAAGTGGTCTCCCGCCGACTGGAGCGCCCAACGGACCGCGTGGGCGGCACCGTATGCCAGTAGCACGAGTCCCAGGTGCCAGGTGAGGGTTTCGAGGGCCAGGGGGCTGACCGTCTCCCTGGCGACGTGCCTGGCACCGGCCGGATCGATCAGCCCGCGGCGCAGGTCGGCGGGAAGCTCGCGCGGGGTGGCGACGAGACGCGTCCAGCCCGACCGCGTGGCGAGGTTGATCGCCGCGACGCCCCCCAGCACGGCCGCCAGCAGCCCGATGGTGGCGAAGGTGTACCCGATGGCCATGGCGTTCTCGTGCCCCTGGCCGGCGAGAATGGACCCGACGGCGGTGGCGGTTCCGTGTCCCCCTGCGAAGCCCGAGGGGAGCATCAGCGCGAAGGGTCCGCCCACCTCCGGGAAGAGAGGAATGAGGACGGCGCCGGCGAACAGGAGCGCGAGGCCGAACTGTCCGATCCAGGCCGAGAGATTGTAGAAGAAGGTGTCTCCCGCGCTGCGAATCATCGTCGCGAGGCCCGGTTCGTCCGCCCGCGAGCCCATGAACAGGGTGGCGAACAGGAGGATCACGAGCTCCCCCGGGTAGCGCCGCATCACCGGAGCCCCACCCTCGTCGCGCGCGAAGGGGATGAGGTCCAGTCCCTCGGGCCCCGCCGCCAGCCCGATCAGCCCCGCGAGGATGGGCGTGGGCAGGAGGATCGCCTGGAAGAGCCCGATCCGGGAGCGCAGCAGGTGGGCGACCACCAGCAGGCCGGAGATCAGGGCGAAATCCAGGAACATGGCTCGTGCCTTGCGCAGGAGGGGTGGCCCGTCCGGGTGGACCGACCGTGTGAATGGACCGGGCCCGGGCGGCGTTCGAGGCTCCGGGGGAGCGTGTTATACTTGAGAGCGCAGCCGTCGCTGTCGAGCTTCCGCGCCGCGCGGGCGCGGGTTACCGGTCGGACTGCGCGAATCCGTTCCAGCCGAATCGTCGTACGGCACTGCCGGATTCAACAGTCCGAGGACGCATGGCAAAACCCCTCCGCTGTACGACCTGCGGCGCCGCCCTGGAGACCCCGGCGCGACGATGTACCACGTGTGGCGCGGAGAATCCCGGCGGCCGCCCCCTGACCTGGGTGAAGGCTTGTCCCCGGTGCCGGCACCAGGGCTACGGGGACCACTACTTCTCGAAGCCGCAGCACATCGCCTTGCTGGTCGTCCTTGGCCTGGCCACCTCCGGCATCGGGGCTCTGATCTACTGGCTGATGCGGTTCCAGCACCGCCTTTGTCCGCGCTGTGGCCTGAACTGGAGACATGCTTCGTACCGCGCGATCTCGAGTCCGGATGCAGCCCCGGGGATCCAGCCCGGTGACGAAGCCCTCGCCCACTATGCGGATCCATCGGCTCCAGCCATCTACGCGCCCCCTGAAGATCGTTCGGCACAGGGCTGGATCCGGATCGGAGGCGGCGCCCTGCTGGGCTTCATCGGCGCAGGCTGGCTGTCGGGGGGCGCCACGGTCCTCGGCATGGGTGCCCCCGGCCTGGCTATCATGACGCTGGTGATGCTCGCTGGCGGAGCCACCGCAGTCGCCGGCGGAGCGGCGCTGATCTGGTCGGGAATCAAGAGGTTGCGCTGGCGCAGGGGATCCCCCCGTCAGCTCCAGCGCGGCATCCTCCGCCTGGCCAGCCAGCGGGGGGGCCGGCTGACCGCAAGCGAAGTCGCAGCGTACATGGATCTGTCGCCGGATGCCGCCAAGAAGCTCCTCGACGGAATGGAGCTGGAGGACAGCCAGCGTGTGTGCTCGGATGTGACCGACGAAGGGGTTATCGTATACGAGTTCCCGGAGCTGCAGCGCAGGCCGGGACGGGGACCATAGGGCATCGACCGAGGAGAGCGGCGATACATGAGGACGTTCCAGGACGAACGCGGGCGAACGTGGATTGCGACCGTGCGGGAGCGCCCGGGCCACGACTACAAGGGCCGTTATTCGTTCGTGTTCACGCCCGAAGGCCAGGAGGGCGGCGAGCCGATCGAGCTCGCCGATGTACGCTGGAATTCACTGAAGACGGCGCAGCGGACGCTCGCGACCACCTCCGGCGTGGAGTTGCGCCGGCGCCTGCGCTCTGCCCGGGGCCGGGCTTCTTCGCGGGCGCTCCCGTAGACGGGGGTCTAGTCGGGGCGGCAGCCGTCGCAGTAGCCCACCACTTCCAGCCGCAACTCGGTGACGGCAAAGCCGTCCATCACGACGGGCACGTCCACGACCGACTCCGGCTTGACCGGCGCGGGCACGTCCCGCAGCCGCCCACACTCAAGACAGCGCGCGTGGTAGTGCGGGTCCATGCGCCCGTCGTATCTGGCAGAGCTGTTCCCGCTGGCGAGCTTGCGCGCGAGCCCGCATCCCACGAGCGTCTCCAGGCTCTTGTAGACGGTTCCCAGGGAGATGCCCGGCAGGTCGGCGCGCACGTTGCGGTACACGTCGTCGGCGGTGGGATGGGTGTCGGTGGCGTGCAGAAACCGGAAGACGGCGGCGCGCTGCGTGGTGAAGCGCTGACCGCTCCGCTCCATCGCCTCCCGGAGGAGGACGTCGCTCTGCTCGGACTGGGTCAACATCGCAAGTGATCTTCGGCCCGCCGTGGCTGACAGCCAACTGAAACCGGGCCTTCAACACGTATTCCCCTGACCAGCCAACGTAATGAGCGGGGCAAAAATGTGTCAACCGGAACCGAGCCGCCCGAAAGAGGGATGATGGATCCCGGCGAAGGCCCGCTGCTGACGCTGGAGCCGCTGATCGATGCCGTTCGGGAAGGGATCGAGAAGGCTGGCTGGACGCTCTCCGGGATGCAGAAGACGACCAGCCACCAGTTCGAGGGCCGCTGGGCCGGCGAATCGACGCGCAGCGCCTATCTCTTCTTCCACCAGCCGGGCGGCCGTAATCCGGTCAGCGTGGACGTCTTCCTCGACGAGACCTCGCAGGGGCTCGGCGGCAACCTGACGCTCGCCGTGCAGGGGCCGTCCCTGGAAGACCTCGGGGACTTCACGGAGACGCTCGGGGAACTGACGCGGGTGGCGAATCGCGAGCTGACCCGGGGGCACAGCACGCCGGTGACGCTGCGCGCGACCGTGCCGCACCGGAATGCGCGCGCCGCGGATGCCCGCACCGAGTGCCGTTTCAGGCTCGTAATCCCCGATGTGGCGATCGACGCAGGGGCACGCGTGGTGCGCACGCTGAGCACGGCCACGGTGAAGTCGTTCGAGGCGCTGCTGGCGAGCCGGGTTGTGGCCGACTTTCTCGGGGCCGAAGATTCATGAGCGGCGGACGCTGGGAACCGATAATCACCAGTAGATGACAGCATATGACAGTAGACAGGCACGACATGTCACCAGGCAGCGGAGACGTGAGATGAGCGGCAAACCCGGAGTGCTCGACGACCTGTTGCGGGAGACCCGGCTCTTCCCGCCGAGCGACGAATTCCGCGCGCAGGCCAACCTCTCGGATCCGGGCGTCTACGAGCGCGCCGCCGCCGATCCGGAGGGGTTCTGGGCCGGATGGGCCGGGGAACTCGACTGGTTCGAGAAGTGGCACACGGTGCTGGAATGGAATCCGCCGCACGCGCGCTGGTTCCTGGGCGGCAAGCTGAACGTCTCGCACAACTGCCTCGACCGGCACCTGGGCGGCTTCCGCCGCAACAAGGCTGCGCTCATCTGGGAGGGGGAGCCCGGGGACACGCGCACCTTCACCTACTGGGACCTGCACCGCGAGGTGTGCAAGTTCGCCAACGTGCTGCGCGGGCTGGGGGTGCGGCGGGGCGACCGGGTGGCGATCTATCTCCCCATGATTCCCGAGGCGGCCATCGCCATGCTCGCCTGCACCCGCATCGGCGCCGCGCACTCGGTGGTGTTCGGGGGATTCAGCCCGGAGTCGCTGTCGGGGCGGATCAACGACGCACAGGCATCCACCGTGATCACCGCGGACGGCGGCTGGCGGCGGGGCGGCTACGTCGCGCTCAAGGCCAACACCGACGTCGCAGTCGCGGAGTGCCCTTCGGTGGAGAACGTGGTGGTGGTGCGGCGGGGCGGGCGGCTGAGTGCCGACACCCCCGTGGAGATGCAGGCGGGGCGCGACCACTGGTACCACGAACTCATGGAGAGGGCGAGCGCCGACTGCGCGCCGGAGGCGATGGACGCTGAGGACCTGCTCTTCATCCTCTACACCTCCGGCACGACGGGTAAGCCCAAGGGCGTGGTGCACACGACCGGCGGCTACCTGACCCAGGTGCACGCGACCGCGAAATGCGTCTTCGACCTGAAGGAGGACGACGTCTTCTGGTGCACCGCCGACGTGGGATGGGTCACCGGGCACAGCTACATCGTCTACGGTCCGCTGGCGGCCGGAGCGACCGTGGTGATGTACGAAGGGGCTCCCGACTGGCCGCGCAAGGACCGCTTCTGGGCCCTCTGCGCCAAGTACGGCGTGACCATCTTCTACACGGCGCCCACGGCCATCCGGGCATTCATGAAGTGGGGCGACGAGTGGCCGGCCGGGCACGACCTGTCGCAGCTCCGCCTGCTGGGCACGGTGGGCGAGCCCATCAACCCCGAGGCGTGGATCTGGTACCACGAGACCATCGGCGCCGGGCGCTGTCCCATCATCGACACCTGGTGGCAGACCGAGACCGGGGGGATGATGATCACGCCGCTACCGGGGGTGACCGCGACCACGCCGGGGAGCGCGACGCGGCCCTTCCCGGGCATCTCGGTTTCGCTCCGCGACGACGACGGCAGGCGGGTAAAGGCCGGGTATCTGGCCATCGACCGGCCCTGGCCCGCGATGCTCCGCACCATCTACGGCGACGACGACCGCTACCGCGAGGTCTACTGGTCGAAGTGGGACGACGTCTACTTCGCCGGGGACGGCGCCAAGGAGGACGCCCACGGCTACATCTGGGTACTCGGCCGGGTGGACGACGTGCTCAACGTCGCGGGGCACCGCATCGGCACCTCCGAGGTCGAGAGCGCGCTGGTGGAGCACGAGGCGGTCGCGGAGGCGGCGGTGGTGGGGCGGCCCCACGAGGTGAAGGGAGAGGGAATCGTGGCGTTCGTCAGTCTGCGCCAGGGGTTCCAGGCCTCCGACGAGTTGATGGCCGGGTTGGGACAGCATGTGCGCACCAAGATCGGCCCCATCGCGCGCCCGGACGCCATCCTGTTCACGGCGGAGTTGCCCAAGACGCGCTCCGGCAAGATCATGCGCCGCCTGCTGCGGGACATCGCGGAGGGGCGTGCCCTGGGGGACACTACGACGCTGGCGGACCCGTCGGTTGTACAGCAGTTGACCGAGGCGTACGCGGACACGGAGGGGTAGGGGAAGGGGATTCGCCCGTGGGCAGCCCAGCGCGTCCTGCCGGGTTGTCCACCTTCGGGGTCCATTCCTATCGGATCACGTACCACTCCGTCTGATAGGGCCGGAAGTACTCGTAGCCGTCGGGCGTGAGATACCCGTCGTCCTCCATCGGAATCGTTACCCTGCCGCCGCCGTATTCCGGGACCGCCGACGTGGCGCTGAACTCGATGGAGCGATAGGCGCCGTTCCTGAGATGGGAGTCCCGCTCCGGGGGCGAGGACAGATCCATGTCGCGCGCGTTGATGTTCGGGCCCAGCGCGTGTCCATGGTAGCCGATGGGGTGTGAGTACAGGCTGGGCAGGAAGTCGACGCCTTCGAGCCTGGCGGCGATCGCGAGGGTGGCCTCCCAGCCGGTCATCCCCGGGCGAGGCTCGGACGCGAACGCCTCGTGCACGATGTTGGCGTTCCTGAGCGCGGTTTTGAGTCCTTCGGGGACATCGTCTTCGCCTTCCCGCAGGATGTAGGCGACCTTCTGCCAGTCACTGGCGAAACCGATGTAGTCGAAGCCGCAGTCGAGGTGGATGATGTCGCCCCGCTGGAAGACCAGGTCGTCGGGCGCGGGATGCACGTAGGGGATCATCTCGCCGTAGTCGGTATCGTAGCGCTGCACGGCCACGTGGATCTCGAACCAGGGCACGCCGCCGACGCCGAGCTCGGCGATGGTCTCCTCGAAGAACCACTTGATGTCGCCCGCGCGGGTCTCGCCCGGGGTGATGACCACGTTCGAGAACGCAGTCTGAGCGATGACATCGGTGGCGAGCACGAGCTGGCGATAGTGCTCCAGCTCCTCGGGCAGCCGGGTATCGAACACGTCCTCGATGAGGTCGGCGGCGGAGACGAAGCGGGATTCCGCTTCCGGGCCCAGCGCGTCGGCGAGAAACAGGTAGCTGTCGTGGGTGAGAGCGCTGTCGTGGCCGCGAGATCCGCCGATGTTGAGCCCGATGGTGGCGGGCCCATAGCGCTCCATCAGCGCTCCAAGCCCGGCACGGGTGTCCTGGATGCCGCGGGCGTTGCGTGCGGCCGGGAGTGGCTGGAAGAAGCGGCGGTAGTCCTCCGTCGGGCGCCAGTAGTCGGAGTAGGCCGCGAGCCCGTCCTCGCCGGCATCCACGAACACCATGACATCGCGCCGGCGCGTGTAGCGCAGGGGAGGGGCGACGAACTGGGTGACGGGGTCGGGGTGGAATTCCTCGCTCACCACGATCCACATCTCGATTCCGTGCTCCCGCATCTGCTCGAGCAGCAGGGGACGCTTCCGCGCGAGCCAGTCGAGGCGGACCTCGTACTGGGTGCGCATTCCCAGGAGCTCGGGCATCCCGGGGATGATGCGGCCGTCAAAGAGTTCGACTGGCCGGGAGGATACGGATGGACGTTGGCTGGCAGAGCGGGTGGCGGCTGACTGTTCTGTCGGAGCGCAGGAGGCGATCAGGGCCGCGATGGCAGCCAATGATCCGGTTCTCAGAGGAGCGGGAGTCGTGTGCATCGGCAAATTCCTGTATGAATCATGTATGAAACCTGTATGTCACATTGATACGCAGGTGCCACCGCCAGCTTCGCGCGGGTGCTTCCCACACTACCATATGTTGTGGTTCCTGCGCCTCATCCACGACATGTTGTGGCCTATGGCTGCTGCCGCGCAGACTCCTAGGTGATCGCGAAGCGAATCCCGAACAGCACCGCCACGATCACCACGGCGGCGTTCAACTCGGAGGCGCGCCCCGAGAACAGCTTGATGAGCGCATAGGCGATGAACCCCATGCCGATGCCGGTGGCGATCGAGTAGGTGAAGGGCATCGACAGCGCGGTCACGATCGCCGGCACGCACTCGGTGAGGTCGTCCCAGGGGACGTTGCGCAGCGCCCGCGCCATAATGCAGCCCACGAACAGAATTGCCGGAGCAGTCGCGAAGGCGGGGATGGCGGTCGCCACCGGCGCGAGCACCAGCGCCGCCAGGAAGAGGCCCGCCACCACCACCGCGGTGAGGCCCGTGCGCCCGCCGGCCCGCACCCCCGCCGCGCTCTCGATGTAGGAGGTCGTGGTCGAGGTGCCGAGGAGCGCGCCGACCATGGTGGCCGAGCTGTCGGCGACCAGCGCCCGCCGCAGCCCCGGAATCCGCCCGTCCTCGTCGGCGAGCCCGGCCTCGTTCAGCACCGCGACCAGGGTGCCGCTGGTGTCGAACAGGTCCACCATCAGGAACGAGAAGACGATCGCCACCAGCCCCACCTCGATCGCCGCCGCCACGTCCAGCTGGAAGGCCGTGGGCGCCAGGGAGGGCGGGGCGGACACCACTGACTCGGGCGCCGGGGACAGGCCGGACAGCCATCCCACGACCGCCACCGCCAGGATGCACAGCAGCACCGCCCCCGGCAGCCCGCGGTGCTCCAGCGCCACCATGGCGAGAAAGCCCAGCACGGCCAGCAACACCGTCCACTGGCCGAGGTCGCCGAGCGTGATCAGCGTGGCCTCGCTGTCGACCACCACCCCCGCGTTCTGCAGAGCGATGATCGCCAGGAAGAACCCGATCCCGGCCGCGATGGCCATCTTCTGCGAGCGCGGGATGCTGTCCACCACCCACTTGCGCACCGGCAGCACGGAAAGGATGAACATCAACACGCCCGACAGGAACACCGCTCCCAGCGCGACCTGCCACGCCAGCCCCATCGTGCCCACGGCGATCGCCACGAAGTACGCGTTCAGCCCCATCCCCGGTGCCAGGGCGATGGGGTAGTTGGCCCACAGCCCCATCACCAGGCAGCCGAACGCCGAGGCCAGGCAGGTGGCCACCAGCACGGCCCCGGTGTCCATCCCCGCGCCCCCAAGAACCAGCGGGTTGACGAAGATGATGTAGGCGAGGGTCAGAAACGTGGTGCATCCGGCAAGCACCTCGGTCCGGACGGACGATCCGCGTTCCTGAAGCTGGAAATAACTCAGCATGAGGCCCGCTCCTGCGACTGGAAGAGATTCGTCATGAGATCCGCTCTCGCGACCTGGGACAATCCGTCATGGTTCAGAAGTCGTAGCGTACCCTCACGAGCGCCAGCCTGCCCAGCTCCGGAGCGCCCACGAATTCCTGGTGCAGGTTGTCCAGGGCGTTGTAGACGGTGAACTCAACGCGCGTATCTGTTTGAAATGGAAGCAGATAACCGGCTGTGACGTCCACGACCTGGTAGGCATCCACGCGCCCGCTGAAGACGCCCGAACTCATCTCGAAGGCGTCGGAAAGGCGCCAGCGCCCGTCGAAAGTGAATCCCGCGGCGCGGTCGGTGTAGGCGAAGCCGAGGGCGCCCTTGTGGCTGGGAGCGTTGAGGGCGAGGTCGTCCGGGCCGGGGCAGTGGCCGTCGTCGTCGAAGTCGAAGCAATCCGTGTTCTGGAACGAATACCCCGCGGTCAGGCTGACCCGGTCGGAGACGAGGTACTGCGCCGAGAAGTCGGCTCCCCAGTAGCTCGCCGATCCGAAATTCCGGCTGGTGAAGACCATGTCATGCACGTCGAACCCGTCCGGCGTGACCACTCCCAGCGGCACCGACACGAGCCCCGCGGCCAGTTCGGTCATCTGCCCGGGTGTGACCAGCCCCGCCTCAACCAGCGGGCCGAGCCGGCTCTGCAGGAACGCGCCGGCCGAGGCCGGGTCGAGGAAGACGTTGGGCGACTCCACCTTCAGGGCGCCGACAAAGTTCTCGACATTGGCGTAATACACGTCGGCGGCCAGCCTCACACGGTCCTGGATCAGCCCCTTGTACCCGGCCTCGATCGTATTGAAGGTGGTCGCGACGAGGGGAGGGACCGCTCTTGGTCCCGGATCGAGGGGGAAGATGTCGCCACCCTCGACGCCAAGCGCGTTCGGGTCGAAGCGCCGCAAGACCGTGCCCAGCGCCGGATCGCCGGGGCGATTCCCTGGCCCCATCAGGAGCGGGTGCAGCATCTCCGGCGCGAACTGCGTCACCAGCGCGTCCCAGAACGGCGCGGCGTTTGCGGGGAGCTGGCCCGGCATGAAGGGCGATCGCATGCAGTAGTCCATCAACCCGCCGGAGCAGCGGTCCGAGAAGCTCATGCCGTCGCCCGGGACGCCGAAGGCGCGCAATGTGTAGCCGATGCCCGGGACGATCGGCAGCCTGCCCGAAGCGATGTCGAGGAAGAGCGCCGACGTGGAGGGGTTCGCGAAGGCGCGATTGTAGGTCAGGCGCAGGTTGTGGCCTTCGGCGGGACGGAAGACGAGCGCGGCCCGCGGCGAGAAGTTCAGGCCGGTCAGGCGGTTGTGATCGTCGACCCGAAACGCGGTCACCAGGTCGAATCGGCTTCCGAGCCGCGTCTCGGAGTGCAGGTAGGCGCCCGCCTCCACGAGGACGTCGTCGTCTTCGTTGCGCCCGTAGATGGTGCCCTGGGAGCGGGGCTCGATGCGCTGCCAGTCGATCCCGTAGGTGAAGCTCTGGCGGGTGCCGAGATCCAGGCCGTGCTGAAGCTGGGCGGCCATGGTGCGCGAGCGGTCGACGATGAGATCCCCGCTGCGCAGCAGGTAGCTGTTGTGGCCCGAATGCGTCTGATTGAGGAAGAACTGCCCGAAGAAGCGTCCCTTCAGCAGCCGCGCCTGGGTGTAGCGGTACTGCCAGTCGTGGGTCTGGGAGGAGCCGATGGCGGTGAGGTTGATGCTGCTGAGGGAGTTGTTGAGTCCGCCCGAGACGATGAACTCGCCGTCGTCCGCGAAGCGATAGTCCGCCCGCACGTCGCCGAAAAAGCGCTCGTTGAGCGGGTTGCGGATCCCGATGCGCGGATGGTCGGGCTCCTCCGTGCGCGCCTGCACCTCCCACGGGTCCTCGTACTCCCAGTCTTCGCCGCGGAGATACTGGCCCGACACCTTGAAGCCGAACCGGTCGGAGACCGAGTGCGCGCTGCGCAGCAGGAACTGCACGACCGACCTCTCGCCGCCGCCGAGCGTGACGGTCGTCCCCGGCCGGTCGATCGGCGACCAGGTGATGATGTGCATCACGCCCTCGGCCGCGTTGGGCCCGTAGAGCGCCGCGCCCGGGCCGCGCGCCAGCTCGATGCGCTCGATGTCCATGTCGGTGGTCGGGATCATGTTGATGGCGTTGATCCTGAGCGCCGGTATGCGCGCATAGCGGTTGTCGACTATGCTGAGCAGCCGTCCGGAGGCCACGTTGTTGAAGCCGCGCACGACCGCGTAGCTCTGGGTGAGACCGGTGCTGGCGAGGTCGACTCCCGGGAGCGTCCTGACGTGGTCCGCGGGGGTTCGCGCGATGATGCGCGAGATCTGCTGGTTGGTCAGGGTGGAGACGGAGGCCGGGGCGTCGAGCTCCTTCTCCTCCCGGCGAGATACGGTCACGACCAGTTGGTTGAGGACGAGCGCGCGGGAGCGGAGCTGGATGGCGACCGATGCCGTTTCTCCGGCCACCACGGTTACACCGTCCGTGCGCGAGGACTCGTGCCCGATGAGGGTGACCAGGAGGGAATGGGTGCCAGCCGGCACGGAGACGCGGAATTCGCCGGCGGCGTCGGTCACCGACGAGGTGGCCGCCGCACCCAGAACCTCCACCGCGGCGGACGCCAGCGGCGCGCCGGTCTCCATGTCCGTCACTCGGCCGGCGATGGCGCCCTCCTGGGCTTCCAGTTGAACCGCCGTGAGAACGAGCGCAAACAGGGAACTCACCTGGAGCCCGTGCAAGGCACCCATCGTCCGCCTCCCCTTTAGCCGCAACGTCAGGACCATCGTAGGATAAGACCGGCTGCCGGAGACCCCGGCAAGCGGCCTGACGAGCTGACGCGGACCGCTACGGCAAGGTCGGTTCCAGGCGGGCTGTTCCGCATGCGGCACATCGTTACATTGAAGGGTTGTCCTCGTCCGGCTGCGAGTGCCTGGCGGGGACCCTGGGTGGAGGGGCTGCCGGACCGCGGCCCGCTCGGCAAGGAGAAGTCATGAAGGTTCTGGCCGCCGCGGTGGCGCTGGGGGGTGTGCTGCTGGTCGCGGAGGGAGCGCGCGACGCCGGCTCCTCCGACGTGACGTATGGGCCTGCCCCGGATGCATATCCCGCATACGACGATGCCCATCCGGTTCTCCCCGCCGATCTGGGCTCCGTCCCCGTCGAAGACGTCGTCGAGCGCTACTGCACCCGCTGCCACAGCGAGCGGCGCATGCGCGGCAACCTGTCGCTTGAGGGGTTCGATGTCACCCGCGCGGACGAAAACGCCGAAGTTGCCGAGCGCATGATCCGCAAGCTGCGCGCGGGCATGATGCCGCCGCCCGGCTCGCGCCGCCCCACCGAGGACACCCTCACCGCGCTGGCGCAGTACCTGGAGGACGTGGTGGACGAGGCGGCGGCCGCCCGCCCGTATGCGGGCACCCGCCCGTTCCAGCGCCTCAACCGGGCCGAGTACGCCCGCGTCATCCACGACCTGCTGGGCCTCACGGTCGACCCGGAGGACTGGCTGCCGCCCGACCGCATCAGCGAGAGCTTCGACAACAACGCCGAGGCCCAGACGCTCACCCCCACCCTGATGGACGCCTACCTGGCCGCCGCCAGCGATATCGCGCGCCGCGCCATCGGCGACCGCGACGCGGCCACCACGTCCGTTACCTACGGCAACCCGCCCTCCGTGTCCCAGCACGAATGGGAGCGGGTCGAAGGGGCGCCCTTCGGCACCCGCGGAGGTGTGAGCGTCCTGCACTCCTTCCCGGCCGACGGGGAGTACATCTTCTCGATGAGCTTCATGTCGGGCTGGGGCGAGCGCGACCACGACATCGACATCTCCGTCAACGGGGAGCGGGTGGCGCTGTTGCGCTACGGGGGCGACATCGACTTCCAGGGGCGCAAGGGCTTCCCGGTGCGCACCGACCCCATCCCCGTGCGCGCGGGCGAGCACCGCCTCACGGCTGCCTTCATCCGCCAGATGGACGGCCCCTACGAGGACCTGATCCGCCCCAACGACTGGTCGCTGACCGGCACCGAGACCAGCTACGGGACCACTTCGCTCCCGCACATTATGAGCCTGACGGTCGAAGGGCCGCACAACACCACGGGCGTGTCCGATTTCGACGCCCGGCGGCGGGTCTTCTCCTGCCGGCCCACGGCCGCCGCCGAGGAGCGGCCCTGCGCCCACGAGATCGTGTCCCGGCTCGCCGCGGAAGCCTACGGCCGCGACGTGAACGACAGCGAGGTGAGCGATCTCCTCGTCTTCTACGGGATGGGTTCGGAGGACGGGGGCTTCGAAGCGGGCGTGCGGACGGCGCTCGAGGCGATCCTCTCGAGTCCGCACTTCCTCTTCCGCATGGAGCGGGAGCCCGGGGATGTGGCGCCCGGAGAGATCTATCCGCTCGCAGGCGAAGATCTTGCGGCGCGCCTGTCCTTCTTCCTGTGGGGCGCCGGCCCGGACGCCGAGCTGGTGGCCGCAGCGCGCGAGGGAGCGCTCTCCGATCCGGTCCGGCTCGAGGCCCAGGCGCGCCGGCTGCTGGCCGATCCGCGTTCGGAGGCGCTGGCCACCCGCTTCGCGTCACTCTGGCTGCGCCTGCAGGACGTGGAACTGGTCAGCCCGGACGCGTTCCGCTTCCCCAACTACAGCCGCCAGTTCGCCGATGCGATGCGGCGCGAGAGCGAGCTCTTCTTCCACAACCTGATCCGCGAGGACCGGAGCCTGCTGGAGCTGTACAGCGCCGACTACACCTTCGTGAACGAGCGGCTGGCGCGTCACTACGGCATCCAGGGCGTGCAGGGCGAGGCCTTCCGTCGCGTGGGCTATCCCGACGATCGCCGGCGCGGAATCCTGGGCCACGGCAGCATGCTGGTCCAGACCTCGCTCGGAAACCGCACGTCGCCGGTGCTGCGCGGCTTGTGGGTGATGGAAGTCCTGCTGGGTACCCCGCCGCCACCTCCTCCCCCCGGCATCCCCGACCTGGAGGAGACCGCAAGCGCGCGCGACGGCAAGGTCCTGACCACGCGCGAGCGGCTGGAGGCCCATCGGGACAACCCGGACTGCGCCTCCTGTCACGAGCTCATCGACCCCATCGGGCTGGCGCTCGACAACTTCGACGTGACCGGCCAGTGGCGCATCCGCGAGGAGGGCACGCCGCTCGACACCCGGAGCACCTATTACGACGGGACCGAGATCGAGACCCCGGCGGATCTGTCTCGCGTCCTGCTCAAGCGCCCCATTCCGCTGGTGCGGCAGTTCACCGAGAGCCTGATGGCCTATGCGCTGGGGCGGGGGATCGACCATCGGGACCAGCCTGCCGTTCGCGCCATCGCGCGCGAGGCCGAGCGGAACGACTATCGCATGTCGTCCTTCATCGTCGGAGTGGTGATGAGCGACGCGTTCCGCATGAAGCAGGCACTGGCGCTCGCCGATGGCGAGAACAGCGGGGCCCGGGATACATTCAACTGATATGACCGCGAACCGCGCGCTCGACCGTGTACGGCACGGGCGGGCCCGCGTCCATCATCCTTCATCCTGGATCGTGGCATGCATTTTCTGACCAGCAAGGCTCTTCCGCGGCGAACCTTCCTGCGCGGGGCGGGCGCCACCCTCTCGCTTCCGCTGCTGGACGCGATGATTCCCGCCGGTATCGCGCGCGGGCGCGCGGAAGGCGAGCCGACACGCCTGATCTGCATCGAGGAGGTGCACGGCGTCGCCGGCTGCAACGAGTGGGGCGCCAGGCAGCATCTCTTCGCGCCCGTCACCCAGGGACGGGACTTCGAGCTCAGCGACATCAACGTGCTGAAGGGGCTCGAGCCGTGGCGTGACGACATGACCATCATCAGCAACACCGACGTGCGCATGGCGGAGGCCTTCGCGCCGCCGGAGGTGGGCGGCGACCACTTCCGCTCCAGCGCGGTGTTCCTGACCCAGTCGCATCCGAAGCAGACCCAGGGATCCGACATCTACTGCGGAACCTCGCTGGATCAGTTGCACGCCCAGCGCTTCGGGCAGGACACGGTGCTGCCTTCGCTCCAGCTCTCCATCGAGCCCACGGACTCGGGGGGCGGTTGCGACTACAACTACTCGTGCTCGTACATGGACTCGATCAGTTGGGCGTCGCCCGACCTGCCGCTGCCGATGATCCGCAGCCCGCGCGCCGCGTTCGACATGCTCTTCGGGGCCGGCGGTAGCACCGACGAGCGGGCACGGCGGCGGCGGACCCACGGGAGCATCCTGGACTGGGTTGCCGGCGAGGTGGCCGACCTGCGGCGCCAGCTGGGCGCGGTGGACCTGCAGCGGGTGGACCGCTATCTGGACAGCGTCCGCGAGATCGAGCGGCGCATCGAGCGGGTGGAGGAGCGCAACACCAGCGGAGCCCCGCGCGAGCTGCCCGGCGCTCCTCCGGGCGTGCCCGACTCCTTCGAGGAGCACATGCGCCTCCTCTTCGACCTGCAGGTGCTGGCCTTCGAGACGGACGCCACGCGGGTCGCCTCACTCAAGATGGGACGGGACGCTTCCAACCGCAGGTTCCCGGAGAGCGGTTCGGACCGGGCCTTCCATCCCGCCTCTCACCACGGCGGCAACGAGGAGGCCATCCTCGAGTTCAACACGATCTGCCAGTGGCGCACGGGACAACTGGCGTACCTGCTGGAGCGGCTGCAGGAGACGATGGACGGGGAGATGAGCCTGCTGGACCGGTCCATGGTCATCTGGGGCTCGCCGATGGGGGATGCGAACCTGCACAACCACAGGCGGTGCCCGCTGGTGATCCTGGGCGGGGCCAACGGCCAGCTTGAGGGCAACCTGCATCTGAAGGCCCCGGACGGCACGCCGATGGCCAATGTGTTCACCACGCTGTTGCACAAGCTCGGCCACGAGGATCTGGTCACGTTCGGGGATGCAACCGGCGAGTTCTCCCTGACCGTGCCGGTGACGTCATGAAAACGGCGGGGCCGATGGGAAGCCCTCGCGGGCGGGCGCGCTTGCTGGGGATGGCGATCGTGCCGCTGCTGCTGCTGGGCGGCGGCTGGTCCGACGCGCCCGTGGCCGACGCGGCGGCGCGGGGCGATCTGGAGGCCGTGCGGCGCCTGTTGCGGGAAGGCGCGGACGTGAATGCGCCCCAGGGCGACGGCATGACCGCGCTCCACTGGGCCGCCGAGCGCGGCGACGCCGAACTCGCGGACGTGCTGCTCTATGCCGGCGCGCGTGTGGACGCGGGCACCCGCATCGGGCACTACACGCCCCTCCACCTGGCATCCCGGCGCGCGCGCGCCACCGTGGTCGAGGTGCTTCTGGATGCGGGCAGCGACCCCAACGCGAGCACGACCAATTCGGGCGCGACGCCGCTCCACCTGGCGGCGGCCACCGGCGATCCCGCAGTGGTCGAGGTACTGGTCGAGGCCGGCGCGGACGTGAACGGGCGCGAGGGCGCATGGGGCCAGACCCCCCTCATCTTCGCCGCCGCCAGCAACCGGGTCGCGGCCCTGGAGGTGCTGCTCGGAGCCGGTGCCGATCTATCGCTGGCGGCCTGGTCGGTGGACGTGGCGGAGCGCGAGCGGGCGGACGCCGCGGCCGACCGCCGCCTGAACGAGTTCCTGGCCGACTTCAAGGAGAAGGAGGGCGGGGGTCCGGAGTGGCAGCCCACCCCCAGCCAGGTGCAGGCGGCCATCGAGGCTTCGCGCGAAATCCAGCGCAGGTGGCCCGACGTGCCCGATCCCGCGAACGACGGGCGCACCATGGCCAACCAGGAAGGGCAGATCGAGGCGGAGGAAGAAGGGGAGGGCGAGGAATCCGGGACCGAGGCTGACGCGGCTTCCGAAGCGGAGGAAGACTCCGGCGAGCCCGCGGAAAGCGGGGAGGCCGACGAGGCATCCGAGGAAGCCGAAGGGGACGAGGAGGAATCCACGGACGACGAGGGAGACGAGGACGAATCCGCGGACGACGAGGACGGCGATCCCCGTCCGGACGAAGAGCCCCGGCCCATGTCCTACGCGCAGATGGTGGGCGCCTGGGGCGGATTGACGCCTCTCCTGCACGCAATCCGGCAGGGCCACGTGGAGGCGACCCTCACGCTGCTCGAAGCCGGCGCGGAGATCAACCAGGTCTCCGAGGGCGACCAGACCTCCCCGCTCCTGATGGCGTCCGTGAACGGTCAGTTCGACCTCGCCCTGACCCTGCTCGAGCGCGGCGCCGACCCCAACCTGGCGAGTCAGGCGGGCACGACCCCGCTCTTCGCGGTGCTGGAGCGGCAATGGGCGCCGCGGGCGTCCTATGCGCACCCCACCGAGCATCTGCAGCAGAACGCGACCCATCTGGAGGTGCTGGATGCCCTGCTGGAAGCCGGCGCCGATCCCAACGCGCGCCTGAAGGCCCATCTCTGGTTCATGGAGTACACATTCGGGGTGCTCCGCGGCAGCGGCATCAACCTGCAGGGCGCGACGCCGTTCTGGAGGGCCGCCTATGCGCTCGACGTGGATGCGATGCGACTCCTGAAAGAGCACGGCGCCGATCCCGGCATCCCGACCATGAAGCCGCCCCAGCGCCGCCGCCGCCGTCCCCCGCCGCCCCCGGAACCGGCGCCGGCGGAGGAAGCGGTCGTCGAGGCTGGAGAGGGTGAGGCCGTTGAAGGTGAGGAGGCCGAGGGCGAGTCCGAGACGGAGACGCCGGCCAGCGAAGAGCCAGCCACCGAGGCAGCTGGAGCCGAGGCCGAGGGTCCCGGCCTGGCCAACGCCGAGGGCGAGACGGATGAAGAGGAGGAAGAACCCGCACAGCAGGGCTATGGACGGGGCGACGACGACGATCTCTCCGGCGTGCCGTCCGTCCCCACCGGCGGGCCCGCCATCTACCCGATCCACGCTGCCTCCGGCGTCGGCTACGGCCAGTCCTTCGCGGGCAACGCGCATCGCTACGTGCCCGACAACTGGCTCGCGGCGGTCAAGTTCCTGGTGGAAGAGGCCAACGCGGACGTCAACGTGCGCGACGCCAACGCCTACACCGCGCTCCATCACGCCGCGTCCCGGGGCGACGACGAGCTGGTGCTCTATCTGGTGGAGCACGGCGCCGACGTCACGGTGCTGAGCCGCAGGGGCCAGACTACCGCCGACATGGCCAACGGTCCGGTGCAGCGCGTGCAGCCGTTCCCGTCCACCATCGCTCTGCTGGAGCGCCTGGGGTCGAAGAACAACAACAACTGCGTGTCCTGCTGAGGGCTTGATCCCGAGTCTCGGCGAGCTCGGCTCCCGGACGTCTCGAACCAGCCCTCCCGACCCTCCGCTCCAGGCGTCGACCCCGTGGTGAAGTCCTCCGGACAGCGCCGCAAGGCCGCGATGATCTTCATCCTCATCACGGTCTTCATCGACATGCTGGGGATCGGCATCATCATCCCCATCCTCCCGGAGTTGATCCGGGAATTCGTGGGAGGAAGCTCCGCGCTCGCGGGGCGCTGGTACGGCGTCCTGGCGGCCACCTACGCCGTCACCCAGTTCCTGTTCGCGCCGCTTCTGGGAGCGTTGTCGGACCGGGTGGGACGCCGGCCCGTGATCCTGATCTCCCTCTTCGGGCTCGGAGTCGACTACCTCATCATGGGGTTCGCGCCGACGCTCGGCTGGCTCTTCGTGGGCCGCCTGATCGCGGGCGTGATGGGCGCGAACGTCACCACCGCCAACGCCTACATCGCCGATGTGTCGAAGCCCGAGAACCGGGCAAGGAACTTCGGTCTGATCGGCGTGGCCTTCGGGCTCGGCTTCATCTTCGGCCCCGCCATAGGCGGTCTGCTCGGAAGCATCGACCTGCGGCTGCCGTTCTTCGCCTCGGCGGGACTCGCGCTGGTGAACTGGCTGTACGGCTTCTTCGTCCTGCCGGAATCATTGCCCCCGGAGAAGCGCGACGTCTTCCGCTGGCGCAAGGCCAACCCGGTGGGCAGCCTCCACGTGCTGCGTACCTATCCTCTCGTCGCCGGGCTGACCGCGGCCTTCGTCTTCGTCATCCTCGCGCAGCGCGGGCTCGAGACCGTATGGGTTCTCTACACGGGACACAAATTCGGGTGGGACGAGCGGGCGAACGGGCTGTCGCTGGCCCTGGTGGGCATCATGTCAGCGATCGTCCAGGGCGGGCTGGTCCAGCCCGTGATCAAGCGCATCGGCGAACGCCGGGCGGTCCTCTACGGCCTCATCTGGGCAGTGGTCGCGTTTCTTGGCTACGGGTTGGCCACGGCCGGATGGATGCTGCTCCTAGTCATCGTCGTCGGCTCGATCAGCGGCGTCGCCGGCCCCGCGATCCAGAGCCTGGTGGCGGGCGCGGTCCCTCCAGAAGACCAGGGCAAGGTCCAGGGCGGCATCCAGTCTCTCATGAGCCTCACCAGCATCGCGGCGCCGCTGATCTTCACGGCGGGGCTGTTCAGCTACTTCACGTCGGCGAGCGCGCCGGTCCAGTTGCCCGGGGCGCCGTTCCTGCTGGGCGCCGTGATGTACGGGCTGGCGTTCTGGTCGGTGCTGAGACTGTTCCGGAGGATGCCAGGGTAGGGGGGAGGTCCGTCGGGAAGCCGAGGGGCCTGCGTGATTGCGCTGGAGTCGCGTTCTCTAGCGGTACGCCGCCAGCAGCTCCACCTCGCGCTCCGGTGTCAGCCCCGATCTCAGCTCCTGCCGCTCCGCGTCCTGCGCGTTGAACCACTCCAGCGTGTCGCGCGCGGTTTCCTCGAGCGGGCGCATCGCGAAGCCTGCGTCGAACGCCTTTTCGCCGTTGACCTGCATCATGCCCAGGTAGTCGCCAGCGGGCTCCGTCCAGTAGGTCAGGGCCGAAAGGCCGTGGTCCTGCAGGAAGCCGGCGTTCACCCACGTCAGGGTAGCGTCGGAGCCAACGGCGGAGCGCGTCCGCTCGAGCAGGCCGCCCATCGTGAGCGGCTCGCGCGGACCTGTCACGTTGTAGGTGCCCGTCAGGTCGTTTTCCACGGCCCGGATCATGAAGGCGGCCAGGTCGCGCACGTCGACGTGCTGCATGGGGTCGTCGGGGCTTCCGGGTGCAAGCACTTCGCCGCCGCGCGCCAGCCGCACCGGCCAGTAGGTGTAGCGGTCGGTCGGGTCGCCGGGCCCGATGATGTAGGTCGGGCGCAGGACCAGGTGCGTGTCGGGGAAGGTCGTGCGGGCTTCCTCCTCGGCGAGCGCCTTCAGGGCGCCGAAGGTGCGGCCGTTGACGACCTCGGTCTCCGGATCGTCGATGGTGTCGACCGGGGCGTCCTCGCGGATGTCGGTGGTGAGGTACGGGATGTAGACGCCGGTCGAGGACACGAAGAGGTACTTGCCGACGGAGCCGCGCAACGCTTCGGCCGAGAGGCGCACCCAGCGCGGAAGGTTGGCCGAATTGTCGATGACGACGTCCCACGTGCGCCCTTCCAGCGCGGCCAGGTCGCCGTCCCGGTCGCCGATGAGGGTCTCGAGGTCGGGGAAGAGATCCGGGTTGGTGATGCCCCGGTTGAAGAGGGTGACCTCGTGCCCCCGCGCCAGGACGCTTCGCACCTGGTTGGGGCCGACGAAGCCGGTGCCGCCCAGGATGAGAATGCGGAGGGGTGCCGGCGCCGGTTCGTCCAGGCGGCAGGCGCCCACGCCCAGGCCGCCGACCGCGAGCGTCGTGGTCTGAAGAAAGCGGCGGCGTGAGAGGCGGGTGTCGGGCATCTCGTTTCCTTTGCTCAGCGCAGGAGCTTCCGGTGCCATGGCTCCTCCTCGCTCCGGAGATTCTCGCCGCGTTCCAGTCGGTCCAGAAGACCCTCAAGTGCGAGTTTCGTTCGTTGCCCCGCCTTCCGCAGCCCGGCTCGTGCGGAGGCCGTCGCGAGGCCTGTGAAACCCGAGAGGATCGCGAGTCCGCCCAGAAGCGGAAGGATACCGCCTCCCGTAGCCATGAACAGGCCGACACAGCCGGCCGCTCCCGCCAACCCCATTCCCGTGAACCAGCCGGCCAGGTGTTCCGTTCGAAGGTTGCCGATGTCGGCTGTCAGCGTAACGAGTGACCAGCCGCTCTCCAGGGCTGCCACGCGGATCTGGAGGTCGCGCACCTTGGCGAGCGTATACCGGCGCCCGCCGACATCAAAGGCGCGGCGCATCTGGTGGACGAGGCCGCTCCCCGGCTCCCAGATCGATCCACCCGATCGTGAACGCACTTGTCTGAGAAGCTCTTCCTGTCGCAGATAGGACTCGAGGTTCGCCTCCACTTCCGTTGGGCTTCCGGGCACCACCCGGCTCGTGCTCACGATCGCGGGACCTGCGATCCGCCGCGCGAGTCCCTCGTCGGGAGGCGCGTCGGGGACGAGGGAGGCGGCCTCGACTTCGGCGAGGGCCTGCCGGACGTACCGCTCCTCGATCCCGACCTCCGCGCCGATCTGAACGACCTCGCCCGCGCGTAACTCCCCGCTGGCCGGCTTGGAACGTCGGAACTGGAGATCCGCCGCGCGCAGGATTACGCGCTCGAGTTGCTCCCGCGTGACCGTCACTGAGCCGCTCGACCCCTGCGCGGGGGGATCTGATCGCGGCGACGACTCCTCGCGGCGCCCGTCAGCCGGCGGCATGCCCGCCTCCTGCCACAGGTTGCCTCTCTCCCGCAACGACCGTTCCCGCGAGGCCCGTCAACTCCCGGAACAGATCGCTCAGCCTTGCCGTCATCGGCCCCGGCTTGCCGTCGCCGATCGTGCGCCCGTCGATCTCGGTAACGCTGGCCAGTTCGCCCATCGTGCCCGTGCAGAAGGCCTCGTCGGCGCGGTACGCTTCCGTGAGGGAGAGGTCCTTCACCCGCGAGGGGATTCCGTTCACATCGCACAGCTCAAGGACGGTCGCGCGAGTGATTCCCTCCGGGCATGCAACGGCCCGGCCGGTCATCACGACCCCGCCGGTCACGACGAAGAAGTTGGTGGCGTTGGTTTCGGCGATGAACCCGCGCCTGTCGAGCATGAGCGCGTCGTCGGCGCCCGCGGCGTTGGCTTCGATCTTGGCCAGGATCGACTGCAGGAGGTTGGCGTGGTGAATCTTCGGATCGAGCGCATCCGGGTCGAAACGCCGGAGGGCGCTGGTCACCAGCCGGAGTCCCGAACGGTCGTAGACGGGTGCCTTGTGCTCGGCCAGCACGATCAGCGTGGGGCCGGACCGGTTGAGGCGCGGATCCATGCCGCTGGTGTGCTTCACGCCCCGGGTGAGCGTCAGCCGGATGTGCACGTTGTCGCGCATCCGGTTCGCCGCCAGTGTGCGCCGGATCTCCTCGACGATCTCCTCGCCCGAGGGAATCTCGGCGAAGGCGAGCGCGAGCGCCGACGAGCGGAGCCGCGCGAGGTGCTCCTCAAGCTTGAAGATCCGCCCAGCATAGAGCCTCAGTCCTTCCCAGACCGCATCGCCGCCCTGCACGACCGAGTCGAAAGGGCTCACTCCCGCCTCGTCCCGGTGCACGAGCCGGCCGTTGATGTTGACGATCAGGTCCCGGTTGCGTTCGTCGAAGCGCTGGAGCATGGGTTGGGATGTCTCAGGGCTCGGGGCAGCCTTCCTGCAGGCGCGTCCTGCGAGCGCCGGTCGAGCCAATCCCGCCGGGCTGTGAAGGAGCTACCCGTTGAACATTCCCGCGAACGGATCGGGCGGCGCGGATTTCCTCGGCAGATCGGGCTTCCTTCGCACCAGTTTGGCGGGGATCCCCGCGTAGACGGCGCTGGGTTCGGTGTCCCGCGACACCACCGCCCCCGCGCCGATCATGCTGTCGTCCGCGAGGGTCACGCCGGTGAGGATGGTGGCGTGGTACGCGATGCGCACGCCCGCC
Source organism: Gammaproteobacteria bacterium (assembly GCA_028819075.1). Taxonomy (NCBI): domain Bacteria; kingdom Pseudomonadati; phylum Pseudomonadota; class Gammaproteobacteria; species Gammaproteobacteria bacterium. Next base: position 25,460 of record JAPPMM010000019.1, on the reverse strand, counting down.
CCGACCACCGTCATCCGGTTCGTGATCTCGGGGGAGTTCACGACATCATGGCTGTGGCTGTAGATGTTCGAGTAGTCGGAAACCGAGGCGCCGTCTCCGAGCCGGATGCCGCCCCGGTCGTCGAGCAGCACGTGCCGGTGCACGACCACTCCGTCCCCCACATCCATGTTGTAGCCGAAGGAGAACTTGACCTGGTGGAACGCCTTGAAGTCCCTGCCGCAGCGGCGGAAGATGCGCCGGGCCAGGATGCGCCGGAAGAGCACGCCCAGGTAGAGGTTCTCCCCCAGCGGGCTCCGGTCGAACATCTCCCACATCCAGAGCAGCGGCTTGACCCGGGCATACCGCTCCGTGTCGATGTCGGCGTAATGCTCCGGTTCAACGGTGACGTTGGCCGGATCCATCTGCAGGAGCTGGACGCGCTCCGTGTCGTGCAAAGCGTCGCCGAAGAGACGCGACAGGCCTGAGGCGGCGGCTCCCCACGGACGATAGATGTCGGTCAGCACGCGCCGGCACAGCTCCCGCCGGTTGCAGCCGGCGCCCGAAAGCTCGTCGTCGATGCCCTCCAGCCAGCGATGGTAGACCTCTCTCGCATCGCCTGTGATGGGAACGCTTCTCAGGGGCAGATACGCCATCTACGCGGATTCCCGCATTCGGTTGTATGTTGAAACCGCGCACACTGCCGGGATGTGTCGCGGATGGTTGTCCGGGCTCTCCAGCCCTGCCAGAAGGATACGCGGTTCCCGACCCGCAGCAAGGTCTGGAGGGGAAGTGTTCCCCGGAACTCGACACATGAGCCCTGCGTAGGGCGCCGGGACCCTGAAAAGGATGAACGCAAATGCATGATGTCCTGCGCAACCGGCTGCTGAGAAAGATCGAGAGCCTGCCCGACCGGCAGATCTACCAGGTCCTGGACTACATCGAGTTCCTGGAGGAGAAGTATGGCGAGCGCGAGGGCGAGCAGGAGCCCACCGGGTTCCAGCGCTTCGCCGAAAGGCTCGAGGACAGCCTGCGCAAGCGAACCGTCAGGCCCGCCGTCATCCGTGAAGCGTTTCAGCTCCTCGCAGCCGCGGACCGCGGCCTCTCGAACGTCTCGGCGGCAGGACAGAAGTTCCTGCGGGACCTCAACGGCCCCGGTGAGCGCGCCGGGAGTTCGCGCGAGCGGGAGGAGGGTGGCGGGGAGGCGCGCGCCGAGGAGGACGATTCCTCAGGGACTTCCGCGCGCACGGACGGAGCCCCTTCCGAATAGGGCACGCGGCCGCGTGCCGCCCTCGCGTCGCGTCGCTTGACACCCCATCTCGAAACCCGGTAGACTCGGCAATGCTTTGGGCTTCTGGATGCGAGGCGGGCCCCGGTCCCCGGGGCGGAACGGGAGGAATCCGGGGACGGGGACGAACGCGCCGGCAGGGCGCCGCTCTGCCATGACCGGGTTCGGCGAAGGGCTGACCTTCGACGATGTTCTCCTTGTGCCGGGGCACTCCACGGTTCACCCCCGGGACACCGTTGTAGGCACGCGCCTCAGCCGCCGCATCTCCATGCCGATCCCCGTGCTCTCGGCGGCCATGGACACCGTCACCGAGTCGCAGATGGCGATCGCCGTGGCGCGCGAGGGCGGAATCGGCGTCATCCACAAGAACATGCCTGCGGAGCGCCAGGCGCAGGAAGTCGACCGCGTCAAGCGCTCCGAGAGCGGGATGATCCTGAACCCCATCACGCTGGGGCCGGACGCGACCCTGCGCGACGCGCATGCGCTGATGGCCCGGTTCTCGATCAGCGGCGTGCCGATCGTCGAAGAGGATGGCCGGCTCGTCGGGATCGTCACGAACAGGGATCTCCAGTTCGAGACCGACCTGGACCGGGACATCAAGGACGTAATGACCCGGGACCGCATCGTCACGGCTCCCGTGGGCACGACCCTCAAGGAAGCCGAGCGCGTCCTTCACCGACACCGCATCGAGAAGCTGCCGGTGGTGGACGACGACGGCAGGCTGCGCGGGCTCATCACGGTCAAGGACATCTTCAAGCGCCGCCGGCACCCCAACGCCTGCAAGGACGGGCACGGGCGTCTGCGGGTGGCCGCGGCGGTGGGTGCCGCGCCGGAGGACATGGAACGGGCGCGACTGCTGGTCGGCGCCGGGGTGGACGCTCTGGTGATCGACACGGCGCACGGACACGCGCAGGGGGTGCTCGACGCGCTCGGCCGTGTTCGCGAAGCCTTCCCGGACATCGACATTGTGGCCGGCAACGTGGCCACCGCGGAAGCTGCCGAGGCCCTCGTGGAGCGCGGGGCGGACGCCGTGAAGGTGGGGGTTGGACCAGGTTCGATCTGCACCACCAGGGTGGTCACCGGCGTCGGCGTGCCCCAGTTGACGGCCATCATGGAAACGGTGGAAGGAGCCGCCGGACGGGTGCCCATCATCGCCGACGGCGGCGTTCGCTACTCGGGCGATCTGGTCAAGGCGCTGGCGGCGGGAGCCCACTGCGTCATGATGGGCTCGATGTTCGCGGGGACGGAGGAGTCGCCGGGCGAGAGCTTCCTGTACGAGGGCAGGCGTTTCAAGATCGTCCGCGGCATGGGTTCGCTGTCGGCGATGGAGGAAGGCTCAGCCGACCGCTACTTCCAGGAATCGGATGCAGGGGCCAGCAAGCTGGTGCCGGAGGGAATCGAGGCGAGGCTGCCGTACAAGGGGCCGGTCGCAGACACGATATTTCAGTTGGTGGGAGGCCTGAGGAGCGGAATGGGATACTGCGGCGCCGCCGATCTCGGCGAGCTGCGGGACAAGGCCAGGCTGCTGCGGGTCACCAGCGGCGGTCTGCGCGAGTCCCACCCGCACGACGTGACCATTACGCGCGAAGCTCCCAACTACCACACATGAATCCGCGGGAAGTCCCAAGCCGCGGAACACCACGGCATTCCATGGCAAACCCAATGACTCGAGGCGCGCATCTTGTTCTCATCGCCGGGGCTGCGTGGGCTTCGACGGGCTGCTTCCTCGCGCCGACCCGCGCGCCGGTGGAGATGCCCGCGGCTCCCTCGGAGCCCGGATCGCCGGCGGAGGCGGAGGCGGCGCCCGTCGCGCTGGCCGAGGACCGGGCCCTGGCAGAGCGATCGCCTGCTCCAGAACCGGCGATCGAGCCGACGCGGGAGCCGGAGGTGGAGGCTCCCTCGGAGCCCGAACCGGAGCCCGTCCTCGTGGACGCCGTTACCGGCTCGCCCGCGGCCGCGCACCACGAAATCGCGGACGACCTCGACGCGTGGTTCGACTACTGGCTGGACGACTATGGTCCCAATCTCCGGCTCTCCCTTGAACGCATGGGTCGCTACGGGGACATGGTGGATGCCGCGCTGGAGGAACGGGACCTGCCCCGCAGCCTCCGCTATCTGCCGATCGCCGAGAGCTACTACAACCCTCGTGCGTACAGCCGCGTGGGAGCCGCCGGCATGTGGCAGTTCATGCCCGGCACGGCCCGCGAGCGCGGGCTGCTGGTGAACTCGCTGGTGGACGAGCGGCGGGACCCGGAGGCGGCGACGGAGGCCGCGCTGGACATGCTCGCCGAGTTGCGCGAGCGCTTCGATTCCTGGTTCCTGGCGCTGGCCGCCTACAACGGGGGCCCCAACCGCGTCGCCCGCCTGTTGCGCAGGCACCATTCGGGACCGCCCGGCGACAGCGCGTTCATCGGAATCCGCGACCGGTTGCCGCGGGAGACGCGCCACTTCATCCCCAAGTTCCTGGCGGTCGCCGCGATCGCGGATGATCCCGGCGCGTACGGCATTACCGACATCGAGTTCGAGCCCGCCCTGGAATACGACGAAACGACGGTGCCGGACCCGACCTCGCTGGACGTGGTGGCGCAGGCGGCGGGCGTGTCCGAAGACGATATCCGGGTCCTGAACCCGCACCTGCCGGCGCGGATCGTGCCCACCCACATCGAGACGGTGCTGCGGCTGCCGGTGGGCACGGTGTCGCGTTTCGAGCGCAACTACGCGGCGATCCCCACCGAGGAGCGCCTCACCATCGTCGAGCACACCATCAGCGCGGGCGAGACGCTCGGGCACATCGCCGAGATCTACGGGGTTCGGCTGGCCGACCTGATGGACACCAACCCGGGGCTGCGCCCGCGCTATCTGCAGATCGGGCAGAAAGTGGTGGTGCCGCGGCTGCGCCGGGTGCTGGCGGGGGAGGGGAGCGGCTAGCCTGGCCCCTGGCCGGAAGGGGGTGGGCTCGGTCGGGGTGCCGGGCTGGCCGCGCCCTCAGCCGCTGGCCGTCCAGACGCCGGAGCGGCCTCCTTCCTTGCGCAGCAGGCGCACTCCCTCGATGACCATGCCGCGATCCACCGCCTTGGCCATGTCGTAGACTGTGAGCAGCGCCACCGACACTGCGGTGAGCGCCTCCATCTCCACCCCGGTCCGGCCCTCGATGCGGGCGACCGCGCGGGCGCGAACTCCCGGCAGATCGGGGTCGGGCGCTACCTCCACCCGGATGGACGCGGCGGGCAGGATGTGACACAGCGGGATGAGTTCGCCGGTCCGCTTGCCGGCCATGACGCCGGCCACCTCGGCCACGCGCAGGACGTTGCCCTTGGCGACGGTGCCCTCCTCAATCGCGGCGAGGGTCGCGGGCGCCATTCGGATGCGGCCTTCGGCCACGGCGGTGCGCCGGGTGCCCGGCTTGCCGGTGACGTCGACCATGCGCGGCCGGCCGCGGGCGTCAAGGTGCGTGAGTTTCGGCGAATCGCTCATGTGCGTGTCTCCAGGGCCGCGGAAGCATCGCGCACCATGCCGTAGACGAGGAGCTGGGGGTTGACGTTGCTGGCCGCGAGGTGCTTGGCCTGCTCCACCTCCGCCACGGCCCGCGCGACGCCCTCGGGGTGTATGTTCCGCCGTGCGACGGCCTGTTCGAGGAAGGGCCCGGCGTCCTGGTTGAAGGCGGGTGCGCCGGTCGCCACCGCTGCCAGGTCGCGCAGCCAGTCCTCCAGCGCGCCGAACAGGCCGAGCATCCCGCGCGCGCCCGACACCCCGACCCCGCTCGCCGCCGTGGCGGCGGCGCCGATGCCGCCGTCCAGGGCGGCTTCCAGCAGATGGCGCGCCCGGGCCCGCTCGTGCTCGAGCGGGCCCGGCTCGCCGTCTGCCGGCAGGTAGGCCAGGGCGCGCCCGATCGAGCCGCGCGACAGCGCGGCGGCCAGGCGGGCGTCGGCGGCGGGCGCTCCGGCGGTCTCCACCAGGAAGCGTTCCACCTGCTCGACGGGCAGGGGGCCGAGGTGGAAGGGGACCGTGCGCGACCGGATGGTGGGGAGCAGCCGGCCGGGCTCGCTCGAAGTAAGGATGAAGGTCGTGCCGGCGGGCGGCTCCTCCAGCAGCTTGAGCAGGGCGTTGGCCGCCTGGTCGCTCGCTTCCTGGGGGATGAGTTCCTCCGCGTTGCCGATGACGAAGGTCTGCCGCTCGCCCAGGGACGGGCGCTTGAGCGCCATGCGGCGGATGGTGGTGACGGCGCCGAGGTAGATGCCCCGTGGCTGGTCGCTGTGGGTGGGGCGGAGGGGCTTGCGCCGAACGGCTTCCAGGGCGGCCGCGCGGGCCTCCTCCAGGGCGGCCACCATCCGCTCCGCTCCGCTGGCGCGCTTGGGGCGCGGCAGGGGGAAGAACCAGTGCAGGTCGGGGTGCTGCAGCCGGACGGCCATCCGGCAGGCGCGGCAGCGGGCGCACGGGCCCCGGGCGTTCGGGATCTCGCAGTGGAGCAACTGGCCGAGCCACAGGGCGATGCGTTGCTTGCCGGTTCCCGCGAGGCCGTGGATCAGGAGCGCGGCCGGGAGGGAATCTCTTGCGTGCGCTCCGGCGAACGTCGAGCGCGCCGGCTCGTGCCCCGTAACCGGCGGCAGCGTCACAGGGTCGCGGAGGGCGCCGCGGATGGGCCTGCGGGCGCTGCGGCACCGCGGGAGGTGGTCGCCCGGTTGGCGGCGACGCGGGTCGCAAGCCGCAACGCCTCCAGCGCGGAGGTGGCGTCCGCCACTCCCCGGCCGGCAATGTCGAAGGCGGTGCCGTGGTCGGGGGAGGTGCGCACGAAGGGCAGCCCAAGGGTGACGTTGACCCCGGTGCCGAAGGAGACCGTCTTGAGGGCTGCCATGGCCACATCGTGATAGGGGGCGACGACCGCGTCGAACTCGCCCCGCAGGGCGCGCACGAACACGGTGTCGGCGGGGAGGGGGCCGGCCACCCTTCCGGCTTTCCGCGCGAGCGCCTCGAGCGCGGGCGCGTACACCCGCTCCTCCTCGTCGCCGAAGAGGCCGCCATCGGAGGCGTGGGGGTTGAGGGCGCACAGCGCGACGCGCGGCTCGGCGATGGCCCAGTCCGTTCGCAGCCCCGCGACCAGAAGGCGGGCCTGCCGTACCAGCACGTCTACCGTCACGTGCGCGGCGACCTGCGCCAGCGCGATGTGCCGTGTGGCCAGCAGGACACGCAGGGGAGCTCCCAGGCGCGTCCGCTCGGCACACATGAGCATTCCGGACTCGTCCGCCCCGGCGAGCGCCTCCAGCAGCTCGGTCTGGCCCGGGTGGCGGCTCCCGGCCGCCTGCAGCGCGGGTTTGTGCACCGGTCCGGTCACGATCCCGGCCACGGCACCCTCCATCGCGAGTTCGACCCCCGTCTCCAGCGCCGCAAGCGACACTTGTCCCGCGCTCAGCTCGGTGCCGTCCCACTTCCCCATGGAGTGGTATTCGCCCACACCCGGGTCCGCGCCCGCCGGTCCCAGCACCAGCAACTCGGTGCCCGGGTCTTCCTCCACGAAACGGCGGGCAGCCACCGACATCACCTCGGGTCCGATGCCGCGCGGGTCGCCGAGGGTCACGGCGAGTCGTGCGCGCGGGGCGGGGGCAAGCGACGTCACGTCAGTCGCGCTGCGCTACGCAGCGGAAGCTCAGGCGGAGCCGCTCATGGGCGAAGCTCGACATGCGCCCGCGCGCGCAGCTCTTCGATGATCTCGTCGAGCACCTTCGTCTCGCGCAGCTGATCCTCCACGCGGGTCCGCAGATCGTCGTAGGTGTAGTCGCCCTCGGGCCGCGTCTCGAGAACCTTGACCACGGCAAACACCTTGCCCCGGTCGTCGAACTCGATGGGGCCGACCACGTCCCCGTCCGCCGCGGATCCGATCTCGGCCACGTATCCCGGGGGGAGCGAGCCGAGCTGGGGGGTGAAGATCTGGAGCGAATCCAGAGGCGGCTGGGCCTTGTAACCGTACTCCTCGTGAAGCGCCCTCATGGACTCGCCGGCCCGCGCCCGCTCGAGAATCTCGCCGGCCAACACCTGCGCCGCCGCCTCGTCCGCCGCGTTGGTTTCCGCGGTGATGAGGATGTGCCGCGCCCTCCGCTCCCCGAGGCTTATGCGGTCGACGCGGATGATGTGCGCGCCGAAGTCGGTCTCGACCACGTCGCTCACCTGACCCTCCTGGAACATCCCGAAGGCGGCATCCTCGAACTCACGCACCATGCGTCCGCGCGGGAACCACCCGAGGTCACCGCCCTGCGCCGCGCTCGACGGGTCCCGGGAATACCGGCGCGCAAGTTCCTCGAAGTCCTCTCCCTCGTTGATGAGCCCCAGCAGGCGCTCGGCCTCCAGCCTGGCCGCCTCGCGGGTGGAATCGGATGGCTCCGAGCGCACGAGGACCTGGCGGAAGATGATGGAGGCGGGGCGTTTGGGAAGCTGATCGCGCTGTGCGTCGATGAACGCGCGCACCTCTCCTTCGGTCACCACGATGGGACCGATGTCCGCGCGTCTCCTGCCCACCCAGAGCGACTGCAGGCGCTGCCGGCGCGCCTGCTCCTTCAGCATCTCGCGGTAGCTGATCAGGTTCAGGCCCTGCTCGCTGAGAAGGGCCACCATCTGCCCCATTCCTCCCACGTTGCGCATGCGCTCGTCCAGGTCCTGCTGGACGATGACCTCCAGTTCCTCGTCGGATACGACGATGGTGGTGTCGCTCTCGGCTGCCTGCAGGAGAAGCTGCTCGTTGATGAGGGATTCGACGATTTCATCCTGGAGCTGCATGATGCCCGCCGGATCTTCGGGCATGGGCGCGCCGCTGGCACGCATCTGGAGCAGGCGTTCCTGCACCTCGGATCGCAGAATCACCGAGTCGCCGGCGATCGCCACGACGCCGTCGACGACTTCCGGGAGGCTCCCCGGCTGCTGTGCCCGCGCCGGGGCGGCGCACAGTAGCAGTGCGAGGATGAGGAGATGCCGCGAGGAAAGTCTGCCAGGGATCGCAAGAAGAGACTTCGCCATGCCGTTTGGACCTGCGGATATGGAGGGATGGAGCGGGGGGCGGAATGCGCATCCGGGCTTCGATCCCGTGTAAACCCCGTGCTGGCGACGGGTTCCGGAGCGCGCGGCCGCGGGATCCGGAGGTCGCCGGGACACCTGCGCGGGCATCGCCTTCAATCGCCGGGCGGCGGTGCGTTGGGAGCCACAACCGGCGAGTCCGGGGGCTGGATCGGCTGGGAGCGGCCCCGGATCACCCTGAACTCGCTGGTGCGCTGGGTCACCGCGGTGAAGCTGTTCTCGAACACGTCGGCCCGGTATTCCTCCCGCAGCGCGAACGAGAGATGTCCGAGAGCCGGAATGTTCTCGTCTCCGTCGACGATGCGCTGCATGACGCGACGCACGATGGCCTCGACGGCGTCCCGCGCGGATTCTCCTTCGGCCGGCGTCAGGCTGGTCAGTTCCAGGTCGCGCGCCGCGCGCGTGAAGCGGGTGCGGGCGACCATGAGCAGCGAATCCTGCTCGACAACGCTGAGCGAGATGCCGGCCTGCTCCGCCTCGTTCACCAGGACCTTGCTCTGGGCGAGGTTTCCGAGCAGCCCGGTCAGCTGGTCATCGGTCGCGTTGCGCACCTGCGCGCGGAAGGGAGGTCCCTGTTCGTTCAGGAAGCGGTGGAAGTCCGACGCCGTGTACGCGCCCCCCTCGAAGCGGAAGAGCTCACGGGCCGCGGCCCGGCGGCTGAGGCGCTGGCTGGGACGCGCGGCCAGCTGACGGGCGATGTCGGCGCCCCCGTCTACCGGTTCCATTTCGGCGCGGCTCAAGACGCGCCCCAGGTAGGCTTCCTCGGCCTGGCTGACCAGGCCGAGCTTGAGCTGTGGCTCGAACTGGGGGCGCGCTTCCTCGAACGGGATCTGGGTCCGCTCGTCGACCCGCAGGATGTGGACTCCGAAGCCCGTGCGCACGGGATCGCTCACCTCGCCGGGCGCCAGAGCGAACGCCGCGGAGTCGAAGGCCGGAACCATCTGGCCGCGCCGGAAGGATCCCAGGTCTCCGCCCTGGGTCGCGGTTCCCGGGTCCTGGCTGAACTCTCCGGCCAGGGCCGCGAAGTCCTCTCCCGCCAGGATCCTCTCGCGCAGGCCGCCGGCGAACTCCATTACGCTGTCGGCGGTGGCGGCGTCCGCCCCCGGGTCGAGCGAAAGGAGGATATGGCGCGCACGCAGTTCCACCCCCGCCGCCTGCTCCTCGTAGATCTGTCGCAACTGCTCTTCGGTGAATGCGGTGTCCACCTGGATCACGCGCTCGCGCAGGCGCGCCACCAGCTCCTGTTCGATCTCCTGACGGACCAGCGGGAGCAGGTCGATGTGCTGGAAGGTCGAGTCCTCCAGAGCGGCGACGGCGAACAGGGTGTAGTCGATCCACAGGCTGGCGATCGCCTCCACCACGTCGGCCTGGTCGGGAAGTTGCGCCTGGCGCGCGAGCAGATCGGCGGTCTGGTCCACGGACAGCTCGTAGCCGGCGGCGCGCGCGACGATTTCGTCGCCCGGCGCGGAATCGCCACACCCGCCGAGCGCGGCGAGCGCCGCGAGGCAGACGATGCCGGGGATCCGTGGGATGCCGTGTACAGGAACCTTCATGTTTCACTCCCGATGGTCATGCCTGCGTGCATAGTACCGCGATTCCCCGGCGCTCGCTCGCTGAGATCCCGGCGTCGGGTCAGGCCGCCCGGGCGCGGTTCGCCGACAGCCGGTCCAGCGCCCGGATCAGCGTGGCGGTCAGCGGGTCCGCGCCCTCCTGGCGGAGGACCAGCGAGAGGGGCGACATCCTGCGTACCTCCACGGCGATCAATCGGTCCCGAAGCGGTTCCTCCAGGGCGGCGAGCCGGGGCACCATGTCGTCCCGGAAGGTGAGGCGCGCGCGGCGTCCGCGCACCATGATGCGCTGGAGGCCGATCTTGCGGCCGAGGAGGCGCAGCACGTGGCCGTCGAGCAGGCGGTCGGCCGGCGGAGGCAGCGTCCCGAAGCGGTCGCGCAACTCCGCGGCGAACTCGTCGAGTCCGGTCTTGGTCGTGATGCGCGACAGTCGGCGGTAGAGGTGGAGCTTCTGTCCGGACTCGGGGACGTAGCTGTCCGGCAGGTAGGCCGATCCCGCGAGCGAGATCTCGGGATCGCGCGGTGCGGGCTGGTCGGTCCGTCCCCGCTTCATGCGCTCCACGGTCTTGCGCAGAAGGCGCATGTAGGTGTCGACGCCGACCGCCTGCGCGTATCCCGACTGGTCCTCGCCGAGCAGGTTGCCGGCGCCGCGCATCTCCAGGTCGCGCATCGCCACGGCGTAGCCGCTCCCCAGGTCGGTGTGGCGCTCGAGCACGCGCACGCGCCGCATGGCGTCCCTGGAAACGCCGTCGGGGACGACCAGGTAGCAGTGCGCGTGTCGGTCGGAGCGCCCGACCCGGCCACGGATCTGGTAGAGCTGCGCGAGCCCGAAGCGGTCGGCGCGGTCGACGATCAGGGTGTTGGCGTTGGGAACGTCCAGGCCGTTCTCGATGATGGCGGTGCAGACCAGAACGTCCACGTCACCGTTCACGAAACCGAGCATCACCTGGTCGAGCTGCCGGCCGCCCATCTGGCCGTGGGCGACGGCGACGGCCGCGCCGGGCGCCAGCGCGCGCACCTTCTCGGCCGTGCTGTGGATGGTCTGAACGCGGTTGTGGAGGAAGAAGACCTGGCCGCCCCGGTCGAGCTCCCGCCACAGGCCGTCGTACAGGATGTGGTCGTTCCACGGAATGACATGGGTGGTGATGGGGACCCGGTCGCGGGGCGGAGTCCGGATCAGCGACAGGTTGCGCAGGCCGGCGAGGGAGAGCTGAAGGGTGCGCGGAATGGGCGTCGCCGTGAGGGTGAGCACGTCGACCGAGGCCCGCAGCCGCTTCAGACGCTCCTTGTGACGGACTCCGAAGCGCTGCTCTTCGTCGACGACGAGGAGGCCGAGGTCACGGAAGACGACGTCCTTGGAGAGCAGGCGGTGGGTGCCGATGGCGATGTCGAGGGTCCCGCGGCGCAACTCCCCCAGCAGGCGGGTGGTCTCCTTCGGGCTCCGGAATCGGTTGAGCGCCCCGATGGTCACCGGGTAGTCGGCGAGACGCTCTCCGAAGGTGCGCGCGTGCTGCTCGACCAGCACGGTGGTGGGCGCGAGCACGGCGACCTGCCTGCCGTCCTGGACTGCCTTGAAGGCGGCGCGAATCGCCACCTCGGTCTTGCCGTATCCCACGTCTCCGCAGACCAGCCGGTCCATGGGCGTGGCCGCCTCCATGTCCCGCTTGATGTCTTCCACCACGCGCCGCTGATCGCGCGTGTCCTCGTAGAGGAACGACGATTCCATTTCCCTCTGCCAGCGGGTGTCGGGCGCGAAAGCGTGCCCTTGAGCCATCTCGCGGCGGGCGTAGAGCTCGAGGAGTTCGGTGGCGACCTTGCGGATGGCCTGCTCGGTGCGGGCGCGCAGATTCTTCCAGCGCTTCCCGCCGATGCGGTGCACCGGCGGAGGCTTCGCCCCCTCCGTGCCGCCGACCCACCGCTCCAGCAGGTCGAGCCGGTACACGGGCACGCGCAGGTACTCCGCCCCCGCGTACTCGATCAGAATCGACTCGATCTCCTCGCCACCGATGGTGACATGCTCCAGCCCGCGAAAGCGGCCGATGCCGTGGTCCATGTGCACGACCGCGTCCCCCGGGGTGAGCTGCGCGACGCTCTCGAGCGAAGCGGAGCCGCGAAAGCGGCGCCGCCGGCGAATGCGTCGCGTGCGCAGGAAGATCTCATGGTCGGTGAGGACGCGCAGGCGCGGGGCCGAGTCGTTCAGGATGAATCCCCCGTCCAGCGCCCCCACGGCGAGCTGGGCGCCCGCCGGAAGGCGCGTCTGCCCGCCCAGAATCTCCTCCAGGCGCTGAATCTGCCCCTCGTTGTCGCAGAGGATGAGGGTTCGGTCGCCGCGGGCGGCGCCGGCCCGCAGCACTTCCTTCAACCGCTTCATGTCACGGGAGATGACCGGCGGCGCCTCCGAGCCGAAGAGAATCTCGCCACCCGCGGCAGGGGAGACGACCAGCCGGGGGAGGGCGGCCAGCCGCTCCAGCAGGTCCCGGGGCCGAAGACAGACGGTGTCCGGCGGGGGGGGCTCGTCTCCGCCCGCGACGGCTTCGGCGTGGCGGCGCTCCACCTCCGTCCATGTGTGCTCCGCGGAGGCCTTCAGGTCGTGGCCCGCCCAGCGCGCCACCAGCGTGTCCGACGGCAGCAGGTCGAGCAGGGAGCGGGGCGCGCCGGGCGCGTCCGGACCTCCGCCGTCGCCCAGCCTGACCGGGAGCAGGCGCACCTCGGCGACCGACCCCCTGGACCGCTGGTCCAGGATGTCGAAGCGGCGCATGGAAACGATTTCGTCACCCATGAACTCGACGCGCACCGGGTCGGGGGAACCGAAGGAGAAGACGTCCACTATGCCCCCGCGCACCGCGAACTGACCGACTTCCTCCACCAGCGGAGCCTTGTGGAAACCGCGCTCCCGGAGTTGCTCCGCCAGAGCGGTGAGCCCGACCTCGGCGCCCGTCCGCAGGGTGAGGTGCAGGTGGGTGAGGCGGGTGGGGAAGGAGCCTCGCTCCTGGAGCGCGCGCAGCGTGGTCACCAGCAGGCGGCAGCGGTTGCCGAACACGGCTTCCACCGCCTCGACCCGGCGCCCCTCGATCTCGATGTGGAAGTCGTCGCTCTCGTAGGGAAGAGACTCGCGCTGGGGGTAGGCGGCCACGGCATCCGGGCCCACGAGGGCCTCCAGGTCCGCCTCGGCGGCGACCGCCCTGTCCGGCGACGGAGCGAGAAGCACGACCACGCGATCTCGCGTAGCACGGACCAGAGCGGCCAGCACGGCATGTCCCAGTGATCCGCACGCGCCGCCGAGGGACAACTCGTGGCCGGCGTTCGGGAGGCGTGCTCGAAGGGACCGGAAGGGCCCGGTTGCCTCGATCAGGTCGAGAATGGCGTTCTCGCGCGCGTTCATCCGGTTCGCGGAAGAGGGCCGGAAGCGGACGGGCCGCGGGAGCCCGACATGGCGCCGCCGCCCGAGGAGCTGGTACGCCGGCCGGTGGCGGCAACCCGGGATTCCAGGAGCAGCAGCACCAGTGCGGCGACGAGGAGCCAGCGCCATACCTCGGTGCCCTGCCGGCTGGCGAAGACCAGGCGCCGCCAGGACGAGGCGTCGGCCCGGTCGTAGTCGTCCCCCAGAACCCCGTCGAGGGCGCTCTCCGCGATCGGCTCCAGGATCGATTCCGCCGCGGGCGGGTTGACCGCGACCTGCCGCACGAGGGAGTCGCCGGCCAGAAGGCGATGGAGCCCCGGAGCGCGCGCGACAACCTGGGCCCCCGGGCCGGCCGGCGTCCGCGCGCCGGCGGCATCGGCAACGGCGTCGACTCCGGCCGGAATCGGCAGGACATCCCCGACGGTGAACGACCTGCCGTCGCTCTGGAACGGCCAGCGCGACACCATCCATTCGACCAGCGGCAGCATGGGGGCGGACACGGCCAGGCTGGTGGCCTCTGCGTCCACCGGGGAGCCGAGCAGCAGATAGGGTCCGCCCGGCGCGCTGCCGGTCACGATCCAGGGCTCGCCCGAGTCGAGGGTGGCCTGGACCACACCCGCCGCTTCCTCGCCGTTGGCGACCAGGCGATAGCGGCGGACGATGCGCACCTCGTCGAGGGCGACCGGCAGGCGGTTGTCGGCCACCCCGATCTCGCCGGCGCCGGGCTCGCTCTCGTAACGCCAGGGGATCTCCGCCAGCAGGAGTTGGCGATTGAGGGCGGGCAGCATCGCTCCGTCGGAGGGCGGAACCACGACTGCGGCGGAACCGCCGGGCCGGCCGTCCAACCCTTCTCCGCCGACGCTCAGGAGTACCTGGGCCGCTGCGTCCGCGGTTCGTTGCGCCCGGCCCGCCCGAGCCAGCACCTCGATCGCCTGCTCAAGGAAAAAGCCGCCATCCCCCCGGAGCGACACCCCCACTGGAGGCCGCACCGACACCGAGAAAAAACGGCGGTCGTCGCCGCGCAGCGCGTCCGGGTCGATCTCGGCGTACCCGCTCACGGCGCCTCCTGCGAACGGGCCCACGTTGAGCAGCGCCTCCGATCCAGCCGTGATGGTGGTCGCGCCGACGGTGCGCCCTCCCACGACCAGGCGCACCGCCAGGGTATCCGCGCCTTCCCCGCTGCCCCCGACCGCGATGGACACCTGGGAGCGCTCGTTCGTCATGGGTGCGAGACCTCCGCCCACCAGTACCTCCCTGAGGTAACGGTTGTCCTCCACGGAGGACGGTGCCTGGTACACCAGGAGACGGGTGTCGGCGGGGAGCACCACGGGGGCGTCGCCCGGGAACGCCGTGGCCTGCAGGTCGGACAGCAGTTGTATTTCGGTTTCGTCGAGCGGCGCCGCCGAGACGAGGGCGCCGGCTCTCTCGATCGCGGCGGCGAGATCCCCTCGTCCGCCGCTCACCTGGGTCTCGAGAACGCGCGCCCGCGCCTGGACGGGAGATCCCGGAACTGCGACATCCCACGGCTCTCCCGCCCTCATCACCCAGATGCGATCCTCGGGCCCGGCTTCGTCGAGGGTCTCGAGGGCCAGTGCCTTCAGTCGATCGAGCACGCGCTGTTCTCCCTGGACCAGCCCGGAGCTGAGCGAGTTGTCCAGGATGATCACCAGCGCGGTAGGCTGGTGCGTGCCCCCGGCGCCCCTCCAGAAGAGCCGGCTCCCCGCCAGAACGAGCAGAAGGCAGATGGCGACCCGGAGGAGGAGCAGCAGCAGCTGTCGGATGCGAATGGTGCGCGCATGATCGCGCGTGGCGCGCAGCAGATAGCGCAGCGCGGGGAACGGGACGCGGCGGAGCTCGTGGCGGTGGAAGAGATGAAGAATCAGCGGGACCGCGACCACCGCGGCGGCAGCCAGGAAAAGAGGGTTCAGAAAGCCCACGCCATCCGGCTCCTATCCCAGTCTCTGCCGCTTGCGCAGATACGTCCTCAGGGCGAGCGAGAACGGCTGGCTCGTCTCGATCATGCAGTAGTCGATCCCGTAGGGCCGGGTGGCGCGCTCCCACTCGGCGATCGCGCTATCCACGGCCTCCCGGTACTCGCGGCGCATGTCCGGCACGCTGATCTGAATCTCATCGCGGCTCTCGGGATCGAAGAAGCGCACGTCGCCCGCGGGAGGCAGCTCGCGCTCGCCCGGATCCAGAATGTGGAAGACGAGCACTTCGTGCCCGTAGTGCTTGAGATAGCGCAGCGCCAGCCGGGTCTCCTCGGGGTCGATCAACAGATCGGACAACAGCACGATCAGGCCCCGGCGGCGCAGGCGTCCGGCGATGTCACGCAACGCAGAATGCGCGGAGGTCAGGCCCGTGGGCTCCAGCGGAGAGACGCGCCGGATGACCTCGTGCCACTGCTTGCGTCCTCCGCTGGGTCCGAGCCGGGCCTGGATCTCGTGGTGGAAGGACGCGAAGCCGACCAGATCCCCCTGACCCAGGAGTAGAAGCGCGATGCATGCCAGGAGGTGTTTCGCGTACCACGACTTGGTGGCCAGCGTGCCCGGCTGCGAAGTCCATGCCATCGAGAGGCTGTTGTCGAGCAGAAGGTATGCGCGAAGGTTGGTCTCCTCTTCGAACTGCTTCACGTAGAATCGGTCCGAGCGGCCGTACATGCGCCAGTCGATGTAGCGCAGGTCATCGCCGGCCTGATACGCCCGATGCTCCGCGAACTCCGCGGAGAACCCGCGGTGCGGCGAACGGTGCAGCCCCATGTAGAATCCCTCCACGACCTCGCGCGCGATGAACTCGAGGCCGCCGACCTCCGACAGCGCCACCGGGTCCATCAGGTCGGCGCGCCGCCGGCCCGGGGCGGTCCCGAGGCGGGGGTCAGGTGCGGACGTGTTGGGTTCGTTCATGGTGGGTAGTCTAGAAAACCGTGGGAGAGGATGCCATGCCCGCCCGGGTTCCGCTCTTTGGCTCCAGGGTATGGCAGGTGCCGCCGCCGGCCCTTGCATGCAAGGTATCAGGCCCACGTCTACTTGCGGGAAGGACGGCATGGTCGGATAGGTTAGAGGAAAGGCGACGGGCCGGGGCGCTGGCACGCTTGGTGCAGCACAACGGGCCCAGGGTTTCGTTTTCGCGGGCCGCGCCCGCCGGCAGGGGGAAGAGTCAGGACGATGCGGTTCGCGAGGTTGGCCACCGGCCCGGTGTTCGGGCTGACGCTTCTGTGTGCGGCGCCCATGGCAGCCCAGGAGCAGTTCGCAGCCCGGGACGAGCCCCTGGAGTCGCGCATATGGCTGGATCGCGGCACCAGCCCCGTGCTGCGGCGAGGCGATCTGGTGCGCGTTTTCTACCGCGCCTCGCGCGACGCCTACGTGAGCATCTTCCACATCGACACCAACGGCTTCACGCGCCTGCTCCATCCCGGCTCCCCCACCGACGGTCACCTGGCCCTGCCCGGGCGCGACTACCGGCTGCTGTTTCCCGAGTCGCGCTATTGGCAGGTGGAGGAGGACGAGGGCAAGGGCTACCTCTTCATCGTCGCGGCTTCGGCGCCGCTCGACTTCTCGGGCTTCGCGTACTCGCGCTACGAGGGCGGGTGGAACCTGGCCGCGTTGGCGCAGGCCGCATATCGCGATCCGTTCCTGATGATGGACGATGTGGTCGCAGCGCTGATCCCGGAGGAGGCAGGGGAGTACGCGCTCGACTTCGTCGCCTACGACATCGACCGGCCCCACGACTATCCGCGCTTCCTGTGTTACCAGTGTCACGGGTTCCGGCCGATGTTCGACTGGAACCCGTACGGCCGCTGGTGCACCGACTTCCGGGTCGTGATCCACGACGACCCCTACTACTACCCCGTGTACCGGTACAGCGGCGACCGGGTGGTGTACACGCGCCCGCCCGAGCCCTCGCGTCCCATGTTCGAGTTCAAGGAGCGGGTTGATGGCGAAGCCGCGACGCCCCTGATCCGAACGAGGTCGGGGGAAGCGCCCGAACGCGGTATCGGCAGGGACCTGGGGCAGGGTCCGGGCGAGGTGCCCACCGCGCGCGTTCCCGGCCTGCGCGAACCGATGCGGCCGGGGGCAGGCGCGCGGGGAGGGTTGGCACCCCGCGCAGATGAGTCGGCGCTGCCGGGAAGGGTCGTACGGCCCCCGGCGATGGCGGGGCCGTCGGGCTCCTTGGGGTCGAGCGCGGACGCCCGCGGGCAGGCGCCGGCCGGGGCGGAGCTGGCGCCGGTGGGGCGGTCCACGGCCGCGGCCGGCGAGGTGCGGGCGGAGGGGGCCGATCCGGTGGCATCGCCGGAGACGGTCGGGGATGCCGTGGCGGGTGCGCCGCCCGCGGTGCCGCCCCCCGCCACCTCCCCGCGGCCTGACGGATCGCTCCCGGATGCGGCCGTTCGCGGGGCGCGGTTGCGGCCGGATCCGGCGGTATCTCCCGCGGTCCGTGCCGCTGAGGGCCGCGACGAGCGACCGGTGCTGCAGCGGCGGGGCGAACCGCCCCCCGCCGGTGCCGGTCCCCCTCCTTCGGCGCGGCCGCGCACTCCGCCCGGCGAGCCGCCGCCTTCGTCCGCTGGGCAGCCGCCTCCGGGATCGGTGGGGTCGGCCGCCGGATCGGGCCCGAGTCGCTCCCCCGCAACCGGGCCGCCGCCATCCGCGCGGTCGGGTCCTCCGCCCCGGTCCTCGGGCCCACCGCCGCCCGCCGCCCGGAGGCGTCCGCCCGGCAGGCCACCAGTCGGGTAGCCGGCACGGGGCTACCGGGCAGCCGCGGCCGCGGCCACCGCGCAGGCGAGTTGCTTCGCTATCTCCCGGCTTGCGGGGGGATCACCGCCTTCCGCCCGGCGGCCGATCCTGCTCCCCCGGAGGCCCTTGCGTGTCGAACGCCTCCACCCCGGCACCCGGGCAGAAGTCGCCGGTGCCCCGGAAGTGGGTGTTGAGGCACCTCAGCTCCGACCCGAGACCCACCAGCAGGTCCACCGTCCCGGGGTAGGACGGCCGCGAGAAGTAGCCCGCCCGGCCGCCGCGCGCCATGTCCGCGGTGGACTGACCCAGCCGGCTGATCGCGCCCACGTCGGCCCCCTTCGCCACCAGGTACTCGATGTGGTCGTTGCCGCCCCGCACCGAGGCGTAGTGCAGGGGGGTGTAGCCCCACGAGTCGCGGAGATTGACGTCGGCCCCGAGCTCCTCGACCAGGTACCTGACCGTGTTGACGAAGTTGTTCGGAACGTGGTTCATCAGGAAGGCGCCGAGTCCCATGTACCCGCCCCCCGCCGCGGCGTGGATGGGGTACATGTTGGGGGTTCCCTCGGGGATCATGGGCAGCCCGGAATCCTCCTGCAGGCGCCCGTCGTTCTGGCGTCCCTCGCGCATTCCCGGTTCCGGCCAGGTGGTGGGGATGTCCGGGTCGGCTCCGTGCGCCACCAGCGCCTTCATGGCGGGCAGGTCCTGGGCCAGCGCCGCCCGCCAGAACGGGGTGGCCCCTGTCAGGTTGAGCCCCAGCTTGCCGCGCAGGAAGTCCGAGTACCACAGGTGTGTCCCGATCGGCGCGTCGGGGTCGGCGCCCGCCTCCAACAGGGCGTGCAGGACGTCCATGTGCGTCGTGGCCTGGTTGTCGTGCGCGCGCGGGTGGGGATGGTCGGTGAACTTGAAGGCCCACTGCGTCTGCAGCACAGCGAACAGGGGGGCGACGCCGTCCGTGTGGGTGGCCAGGTCGGGGTCGGCGCCCCGCTCGATGAGCAGCATCGACATGTCGAACTGGCCGTTGAGCGCGGCGAGGGTAAGCGGGCTGGCCCCGTCGCCCGCGACCTGGTCGATGTCGGCGCCGCCGTCCAGGAGCACGCGCGCGACCTCCAGATGGCCCTCGCGGGCGGCGTGCAGCAGGGCGGTCATGCCGCCGGTCCTGCCGACCAGGGTCTCGTACATGGGCCGCCGGACGATCTCGTTGTCGCTGACGTAGCCGGCGGGGGTGTCCCACGCGGGCACCACGTTGGCAAGGTCGTCGGGGTGGAAGCCGGCCAACTGCTCCTGCAGCTCCTCGGAGGCGAGAAACTCCCGCTGAACCGCGAGCGCGGCCTGCACCTCGGCGGCGGTGGGCGCCCGCGCGGTCCCGCCCTCGGTCGCCCGCTGGATCTCGGACAGCGCCTCCAGCAGACGCCCCCGGGCCGCCCTGCTGATCGCCATGCGGCGCAGCACGTCCGCCACCTCGGTGGCGATCGAGGGGTCGGCGCCGTGTTCCAGCAGTTCGGCCGCGGAGGCCGTCCGTCCGGCGGCGGCGGCGAACATCAGGGGCGTCTGCCCCGCTGACTTTTCGCGCGCGTTCACCGGCGCGCCGTGCTCGGCCAGCAGCCGAACCGCGCCTTCGCCGCCGCGCGCCTCTGCCGCCAGGTGGAGCGGGGTCACGCCGCTGGAGGTGGTCACCGCCCCCGGGTCCGCGCCTGCGTCCAGGAGCGCGCCCACCACGTCCGCGTGTCCCGCGCCGCCGGCCAGGTGCAGGGGCGTATACTCACCGATGCGCGTCGCCGCCCCGGTCTCGGCCCCTGCGCCGATCAGGATATCCACGATCTCGAGGTGACCCTCGCGGGCGGCCAGGTGCAATGCGGTCAGGCCGTCGCCCTGCGCGAAGTTGGGGTCGGCGCCGTCCTCGAGCAGCGCCTGCACGGCGTCCGCGTCCCCCTGCCTGGCCGCATCCAGCAGCCCGTCCTGCGGGCGCGCCGCAGCCACGGCCAGAAAGACCGCGAGGACCGCGCCGGCCCGCCTGACCCCGCGTCCAAGCCTCATGGCTCCCTCCGCGTGCTCACCGGCCGGCCCATCGGAAAGCTGAGCGGGAACTCGCCCGTGCTGTCGCCGAAGGCGCGCATGTCGTCGTGCCCCAGGCGCTGCATCAGGCTCACGAACACGTTGGCCATGGGCGTCCCCTTGGGCGCCCTCAGATGCAGATTGCCCTCCAGCGCGCCGTTCGCATGGCCCATGAGCAGGAGCGGGCAGCGCCGGTGGTTGTGCAGGTTCGGGTCGCCCATCGGGGAACCCCAGATGATCGCCGTCTTGTCGAGCAGCGAAGCCTCGCCCTCCATCGTGTTCTTCATCTTCTCCAGGAAATACGCCATCTGTCCCAGGCGATACGTGTTGATGACGTTGAACTCCATGACGGCGGAGGGGACGTTGCCGTGGTGCGACGCGGCATGGAACGACTTGCTGGTGCCGCTGCCGGGGAAGGTGCTGTTCTGCAGGTCGAAGCCGGTCTTGAAGGTGATGACCCGCGTCAGGTCCGCCTGCAGGGCGAGCACCTGCAGGTCGAACATCAGCCGCATGTGGTCTTCCCAGCGGTCCGGAATGCCCGACGGCGCCTCCGGCATTTGCCGCTCCTCACCGCTCGAGTTCTGCGCCTCCACCAGCTCGATGCGCCGCTCCAGCTCGCGGATGTGGGTGGCGTACTGATCGAGCGCCTGCCGGTCCAGCGCCCCCAGCTCCCGCTTCAGGTCGTTCAGCTCCACCAGCACCCAGTCGAGCAGGCTCTGGCTGTTGCGCAGGCGCACGGCGCGGTCGGCCGGGGAGTCGCCGGCCCCGAACAGCTGCTCGAACACCCGCCGGGGCTCGCGGATGGCGGGAAGCGGCTGGGTGGGCGACGCCCACGCCAGGGTGGTCGTGTAGGCGCAGTGGTAGTTGTAGGCGCACCCGCCCCCCCGGTCCATCTGCTCCGTGGTGATCTCGAGCGAGGGCAGCGCGGTGTCCTGTCCGAAGCGGTCCGCGTGGACCTGGTCGAGGGACTTCCCCAGGTAGACGTCGGCCTGGGTCTGCAGCGGATGGGCCTGGGTGAGGAACACGGCGGTGGAGCGATCGTGGTCTCCGCCGATCTCCTCGGCCCGGTAGGGCTCCGCCATGCGCACGTCGGTGTTGCTGACGATGGTGAGGTAGTCCCGGTAGACTTCCAGCGGCTTGAGCTGGCTCTCCGCCCTGAGCTCGAAGTCGCGGCCCGCGGTCGCTGGCGCGAACAGGTTCTGCTCGTCCCCCCAGTCGTTCCCGCCCGCGCACCCCATCGACTCCTCGACGCACACCAGGCGCGTGAACTGCGACTGCGCCGCATCGCTCCAGGGCTTGCCAGCCGGCACCATCGCCTCGAGGAGCGGGAGGCCCACGGAGGCCCCGGCGCCCTTCAGAAAGGTGCGGCGCGAAAGGTGTCTTCCCGTGATGAAATTCATCGACGACTTCCCTCCATACAGCGATTCGGTTCACAGGACGCGGTTTCCCGGACTCGATTCACGGCACTCAGTTCACGTACAGGCGCTGCGCGATCTCGTTGGTCAGGTTGGGGTTGGCGTTGACGTCCTCGGGAGAGGGCGGCCAGCGCAGATGAA
Source organism: Gammaproteobacteria bacterium (assembly GCA_028819075.1). Taxonomy (NCBI): domain Bacteria; kingdom Pseudomonadati; phylum Pseudomonadota; class Gammaproteobacteria; species Gammaproteobacteria bacterium. Next base: position 3,831 of record JAPPMM010000019.1, on the reverse strand, counting down.
TCCCCATCGCCTTGTTCTGGTCGAACCAGCGGTAGGGGAAGATCTCGTAGTAGCGCATGTCCTGCCAGCGCCGCATCTCCATCCAGAACTCGGCTCTGCGCTCGTGCTGGAGCTGGGCCATGATCTCGCCCGCGTCCATGCTGGCGAAGTCCCGCAGATCCGAAAGCGCATGTGCTGTGGGCGGCCAGCCGCGCGACGCGTCGCCCCAGTCCCCGGCCATCGTTCGGGTCCTCGCCGCCGCGCGGGTGTGATTGATCCACTCGACCGCGCCCGCGAGGTCTCCGGCCAGCAGGCGGGATTCGGCAATGATGAGCATCGCCTCGGCGGCACGGCTGAGCGGGAGCGGCGTTTCCCGCGCGGTATACTTCAGGTTGTAGGAGCTGGTCCCGAGCGGCTCCTCGCGGGTCGTTTCCTCGTGCGGGATGCGCGGGTCCCAGTCCCCGGTCACGGGGTCCGAAAGGAAGAGATAGATCTCGTCGATCCGGTTGGTGCCTCCGTACGGCCCTCCGAGGGAGGCCCCGGAGTTGGAGCCGCCGGGGGCGCCGAAGCGCAGCGAGACGTTGTAGTCGGGGGCCGTCGAAAGCGCTTGCCGGGCCGCCGATTCGGCCTGGTCGAACAGGCTGCGGTCCATCTGGCCCTGGAGGTGGGTGCGCTCGTAGTAGAGCGAGCGATAGGCCCGCGCGACCTGTCCCATCGCGCCCGCGGCGAGATTCGCGTCCCCGGCGGATTGCGCGACCTGGGCGGCCTGCTGGAAGCGCTCGACGGACTCCGCGATCACGTCGACCGGGCCGCGCAGCTGATCCTCCGCGCCGTACACGATGACGTTGTAGTGATCCGCCATGGTGATGCGGGTCATCCCGCCGAAGAAGTACGCGCGCGCGACGCCCAGGTCGTTGCCTCCGGCCGCCGAGAGGCGTTCGGCCACCTCGTCCGCGAGCCAGCGCGCCTGGGCGAGCCCGCGCCAGTGGCCTTCCACGGCGGAGTTGGACGCCAGCCGGTTGCCCCGCATGGCGTCGATGTTCTCGAGCTGCGTGGTGGGATGGAACAGTTCATCGCTCAGGAGCCCGTGTCGCGTCAGCAGGCTCGAATAGGTACCGGCGAGGTTCCCTTCCGGCGTGTTGGCCAGCGTCCCCAGAAGCTCCTTGCGCTCCAGGTCCTCGTCCAGCAGACTCGCCGGGTTGTCGACCTCCAGGAAGTCGCTGCAGCCGATGGCCGTGGTCAGCATCAGTCCCGAAGCGAGGGCCGCGAGACCCCTCAGTCGTCGTGTTCCAGCGATCGTTCCGGCATCAGGGTTTCCGTTCTTTGTCATCGGTCGACTCCCTTGTCTCTCATGCACGTTCATGGATTGCCTCCGCATGTTCGGCCCGGTCAGAACTGGGCCCTGAGGGAGAAGACCAGGCGTCTGGGAGCCGGCACCTTGAGGTAGTCGACGTTCTGGGTGAAGTAGCTGGCGCCGGCGGTGCCCGCTTCGATGCCGCGGGTGCCGGGGTCGATCCAGCCGTTCTTGGGCGAACTCAGGTAGTCGCTGAACACCTTGAGGTTCTTGGCCCCCACGCTGATCTGCGCGCTCGTTGCCGCGAAACGCTCGGCGAACGAGTCCGGAAGCTGGTAGGAGACGGTGAGCTCGGCCCAGCGCACATAGTCGCCCGGGTAGACCGTGTTGGAGATGACGCCGTTGTGCTTGCGGCCGTACTCGTCCACGAGCCGCTGTTTCTCCTCGACGCTGGCGTTGGGGTCGTTCAGGGTATGCTCGAGCGTCGCTACCAGGGGACCGTTGCCCAGCGCGTTGCGCAGGTGGTCGGTCTCGTTGGAGACGATGAAGCCGCCCGCCGCCTCGAAGATGTTGCGGAAGCTGAAGCTCCCGAACTGCATGGCGCTGCGGATGTCGATGGTCCAGTTGGGCTGGGGTCTGCCGATCACCGCCAGCGAGTCGGTGCCGTCGGCCGCCTTCAGGATGTTGGGCGCGATGTCCCGGCGGCTGCGGATCTCGTCGATGGGTCCGGAGAGAATGTAGGGCTGGTTGGGGTCGACGATGGGGGCGATCCAGATGCCGGGCCACATCCCCTCGTAGAGCGAATGGAACCGGCGCCGGCTGCCGAGGCGCCGGTCGGGCTGCCCGCCCAGGTCGTCCGCCCACTGCTTCAGGTAGGTGGGGCTGAGCGTCAGGTCCCAGGTAAAGCTGGGGCTCTGCACCAGGCGCGCGTCGGCGGTGAGTTCGAGCCCCCAGGACTTGAGCGTGCCCAGGTTCCGCAACTGCGAGCGGGTGAACCCGTCTCCGGGCGAGGGCGGCACCGGAAGCAGCGCATCGTCGGTGGTCTGGTTGAAGTACACCAGCTCCATGCCGAAGCGGCCGTCCAGCAGCCCCGCCTCGACCGCCAGCTCGATCTCGGTCGAACGCTCGGGCTTGAGTTCCGGATTGCCCAGGTTCTGGGGCGTAAGGTAGCCGCCGATGACGCTGCTGCTCGGGCTCCAGGTGCGCTGGGCGTCGAAGGCGCCCGGCTGCAGACCGGAGGCACCCAGCGCCGCGCGCAGCCTGAGTTCGTTCATCCAGCCGACGTTCCAGAAGTCGTACTCGGAGACCACCCAGGACACACCCGCCTTGGGGTACACCTGGAGGCCGAAGTCCTCGCCGAATGCCGAGTTGCCGTCCGCGCGAACGCCCCCGGTCAGGAAGAGGCGGTCGTCGAGCCCGACCTGCCCCTGGACGAAGAGACCCGCGTTGATGACCTCCTCGAAGCCCTCGCTCACCCCGGTGATCTGGGCGCCGCCGCTGAGGGTCTTGAGGGTGGGCGACCCGAACTCGCGCACGGACGCGAACTCGTTCGCCTGCACCTCGCGGAAGCTCTGGCCGCCGACCGTGACGTTGCCGACCATCCGGTCGCTGATCTGGGTCTCCCAGTGGGTGCTGAAGTCCAGCGTGGTCGTGGCGAAGCGCGAGTTTCTCACCTGCTTGTAGCCGGTGACCGACTCCGCGACCACGCCTTGGGGGAAGAACGCGCTGAAGCGGCTGTCGATGAAGTTGTGCCCCATCTGAAGGGTGGAGCTGAGTCCTTCGGCCCACTGGTAGACCAGCGAGGCGTTGAGCATGGTGTTGACGGACTCCTGGAGGTTCTCCGTGATGCGGCTGGCCAGCAGGGGCGTGTAGGCCCCGTGAGGATTGGTCTCGGTGGCGCGCAACGGATTCCCGAGCATGAGGTTGCCGAAGAGGTCGCCCCACCCGGGGGTGGCGGTCTGGAGGTTGCGCCGCACGACATTCACCCCGACCTGGCTGGTCAGCTTCTCGGTATGGGTGAAGTCGAAGGTGGCGCGCACCGACTGGTTGGCCAGTTCGTTGTTGGGCGAGGGGTTCCGCTCCTCCATCAGGCGCCCGGACAGGTAGTAGCGCAGGCCGGGCGTCCCGCCGCGAACCGACAGGTTGTAGTTCTGGTGATACCCGAGCACCGCGTTCTCTTCCCAGGGACTGTCGCAGAGGAGCCGATGCTCGGCACGGTTGTATCCGCAGTTATCCGGGAAGTCGCGTGGAAAGGCGAGGTGTTGGAGGTCGGTCGAGAAGGCGTATACCGGCGAGCCCGTCTGTCCCCGCTTGGTGAAGATCTGGATCACGCCGCTGGAGGCTTCGGTGCCGTAGAGGGTCGCGGCCGCTGCCCCCCGGATGACCTCCACCCGGTCGATGTCCTGGGGATTGATGTCCTGCAGCCGGTCGGTCCTCACGGACGTGGCGCGCTCGACTGCGTTGTCCATGCGCACGCCGTCCACGTAGATGAGCGGGCTCTGGCGCTGGCTTGTCTCCCATAATCATGCAGATTCCCGCGTGATTTGCATGACCGGGTC